>CAKSXP010000038.1 GCA_934515035.1 uncultured Oscillospiraceae bacterium | reverse complement strand
GTGCTGCGCGGCGGAGAGGAGACCGAGGTCCCGATCGAACAGGTGCAGATAGGCGACATTTTTGTCGTCCGCCCCGGTGAAAACATTCCGGTGGACGGAGTTGTTATCGAGGGAAGCAGCGCCGTCAACGAATCCGTTCTCACCGGCGAAAGCATCCCCGCCGACAAGGCCGTAGGAGACACGGTCTCCGCCGCGACCGTGAACCAGTCCGGCTTTATCAAATGCCGGGCCACGCGGGTCGGCGAGGACACGACCCTTTCCCAGATCATCCGCATGGTGAGCGATGCGGCGGCCACAAAAGCGCCGATAGCCAAGATTGCGGACAAGGTATCCGGCATATTCGTTCCGACGGTCATCGCCATCGCCGCCGTCACCGTCGCCGTCTGGCTTCTCATCGGGCGCAGCGCGGGCTTTGCGCTGGCCCGCGGCATCTCCGTGCTGGTCATCTCCTGCCCCTGCTCTCTGGGGCTTGCCACTCCGGTAGCGATAATGGTCGGCAACGGCATCGGCGCAAAGAACGGCATCCTGTTCAAAACCGCCGCCTCGCTGGAAGAGACCGGGCGGACGGAGACCGTCGTGCTGGACAAGACCGGCACCATAACCCGCGGCGAGCCCACGGTCACGGACATCCTTCCCGCGCCGGGCGTCGGCGAGGAGGAGCTGCTGGAGCTTGCCTGCGCACTGGAAAGCAAAAGCGAGCATCCCCTGGCCCGCGCCGTTCTTCAGGCGGCGCAGGAACGCAGTATCTCCGCGCGGGAGGTCACGGATTTCCGGGCGCTTCCCGGAAACGGCCTCACCGCGCTCCGGAACGGCGACACGCTGTCAGGCGGCAGTCTGAACTTCATCTGCACACAGACGGAGGTGCCCGCGGATATCCGTTCTCAGGCCGAAGCTCTGGCCGGGCAGGGCAAGACGCCCCTGTTCTTCAGCCGCGGCGGAAAGCTTGAGGGCATCATCGCCGTGGCGGACGTCATCAAGGAGGACAGCCCGCAGGCCGTGCGCGAGCTTCGCGGCATGGGCATCCGCGTTGTGATGCTCACGGGCGACAACGAGCGCACCGCAAAGGCCATCGGGGCCCAGGCCGGCGTGGACGAGGTCATTGCCGGCGTGCTGCCGGACGGCAAGCAGAGCGCCATACGCTCGCTCCAGCAGAAGGGCAAGACGGCCATGGTCGGAGACGGTATAAACGACGCGCCGGCCCTGACGCAGGCGGACACCGGTATCGCCATCGGCGCGGGCACCGACGTTGCCATCGACGCCGCCGACGTCGTGCTGATGCACAGCCGCCTGTCCGACGTTCCCGCCGCGATACGCCTGAGCCGCGCCACGCTGAGGAACATCCACCAGAACCTGTTCTGGGCATTCTTCTATAACTCTGTCGGAATACCGCTGGCCGCCGGAGTTTTCATCCCGCTGGGACTGACGCTGAACCCCATGTTCGGCGCGGCGGCAATGAGCCTTTCCAGCTTCTGCGTTGTCTCCAACGCCCTGAGGCTCAACCTGTTCAACATCCGCAGCTCGGCAAAGGATAAAAAGGTCAAAACCAGACAGAAGGAGAAAAAGAATAACATGGAAAAAACTCTTAAGATCGAAGGCATGATGTGCACACATTGCGAGGCCCGCGTCAAAAAGGCGCTGGAGGCCCTTCCCGAGGTATCCGAAGCCGTCGTCAGTCACGAGGCCGGCACCGCCGTTGTTACGCTCAAGACCGAAGTTTCCGGCGAGAAGCTGAAAAAGGCCGTGGAGGACCAGGACTATACCGTCACCGCCGTCGAGTGACACTCACTGCCTGCGGGCACAGGCTCCGCAGAACTTCTTTGACAAGCTGAACGCTCACCGGGAGGATCCCCTCCCGGCGAGCGTTTGTTTCTGCCGCGGCGGCTTCCTACCGCGGGGTGCGGACGGATCGTTTGAAATTCCGCCGTTTATGTGTTATAATGCTTCCGGTAATAACAAGAACAGGAGACATACATGCTTAAAAGATTTATCAGTTACTACAAGCCTCACCGCCTGATATTCACGCTGGATATGCTGGCGTCTTTCTTCGCCTCCCTCATCGGCATCGTCTATCCGATACTGACCCGGCGCATGCTCAACGACCTTATCCCGAACCGCAACATACGCATGGTCGTCATTTTCGGCCTCGGTCTCCTTGCGATCTATGCCGTGCGTATGCTACTCAACTACTTCATTCAGTATCAGGGGCATATGATGGGCGTCAAGATGCAGGCACAGATGCGCCGCGAGATGTTTGACCACCTTGAAACGCTGCCGTACAGCTTTTACGACGATCACGAGACCGGCAAGATCATGTCCCGCATGACCAACGACCTGATGGACATCAGCGAACTGGCCCACCACGGGCCCGAGAACATCATCATAACGACGATAACCATCGTCGTATCCTTTGTTTACCTTGCTACCATCAGCTTCTGGCTGACGCTGCTGATATTCCTGTGCGTGCCGCTGCTGATTGCCGTGTCGGTGCCGCTGCAAAGAAAGGAACGCGAAGCGTTCATGCGCTCGCGTGTGTCCACGGCACAGATAAATGCCTCCCTTGAAAGCAGCATTTCCGGAATACGCGTGACCAAAGCCTTCAACAACGCCGAAAAGGAACACGAGAAGTTCGAGGTCGGAAACTCCGCCTTTGTCGAGGCGCGGCGAGACGCATACAAGGCGATGGGACAGTTCCATTCCTCCACCTCGTTCATAACGAACGTCTTTAACGTCGTCGTCCTTATCGTCGGCGGACTGTTCCTCTATAAGGGCAGCATCAATTTCGCCGACTATTCCGCCTTCATCGTCTCGATAAGCCTCTTCACGACTCCGGTGACCACGCTCATCAACTTTATGGAACAGTATCAGAGCGGCGTTACCGGCTTCCAGCGCTTCTGCGAGATCATGGACGTCGAGCCCGAGCACGACAGCGACGGCGCCCGCGACGCAGGCGTCATGGAGGGCAGCATCGAATTTGACAACGTGACCTACGGCTATGCAGGAGACCGCGATGTTCTCAACGGGATCAGCTTCAGCGTCAAAAAGGGCAGCACCTTTGCGCTCGTCGGCCCCAGCGGCGGCGGCAAAACGACGATCTGCCACCTCATTCCGCATTTTTACGATGTTGAAAAGGGCAGGATACTCATCGACGGCACCGATATCCGCGATTTCACAAGAGCGTCTCTGCGGCAAAACATCGGCATCGTCCAGCAGGACGTCTATCTGTTCAACGCCAGCATACGGGACAACATACTCTACGGCCGTCTGGACGCGAGCGAAGAGGAGATCGTTGAGGCCGCCAAACGCGCGAACATCCACAATTATGTGATGACCCTGCCCGAGGGTTATGACACGCAGATCGGTGAACGCGGCGTGCGCCTTTCCGGCGGACAGAAGCAAAGGCTCAGCATCGCCCGCGTGTTTCTCAAGAACCCGCCGATACTCATTCTCGACGAGGCCACCAGCGCGCTGGACAACACAACGGAGATACTCATCCAGCAGGCGCTCGACGAGCTTTGCCGCGGCAGGACGACTCTTGTCGTCGCGCACAGGCTGTCAACGATCAAGAACGCGGACGAGATCGCCGTTATCGACGGCGGAAATATCGTCGAACAGGGCACGCACGACGAGCTCATGGCAAAGGACGGCGTTTACCGCAGTCTTTACAGTCTACAGTTCCGCAGCGACGACCGGATATGACCCGGAAGGGACATGCCGGCAAGAATTTGAAAAAGGGTCCCCCGGCGCGGCTGTTCGCCGCATCGGGGGACCTTTCCGCACGCTTTATCTTATGTTCATCGCCGCGAAATAGCCCTCGCGTATGGCTTCCATCGTGCGCCGGGGCTTCACGCAGTCACCGGCGGAAGCGACATACGGTGCGGCGTCATACAGCTCCAGCGTCAGGTCCTGTCTGGCCCTCATGCCGACGGCGTATGCAACGGTGTCCGCGGGATACACCGTTACCGTACCATCCGCGGACCTTGCGGTCACTCCCTCGGCGGTGATGGATGTAACGGTCTGTTCGTCGTAATACCGCAGATTCGGCAGGCTCTTGCAGGCGTCCAGCAGCCCCAGAGAAGCCATGCGGTGCGCATCGCGCGCAAAGCCCTTCAGCGCCTCGAGCACAACTACCTCGTGTCCGGCCCGGGCAAGCTCGACCGCGCTCTCGCAGCCCGCAAGGCCTCCGCCGATCAGAACGACCCGGTGCCCGACCTTATCCTTGTTCTCATACATCTCAAGAACATGGGAAACATGCGGCAGGTCTATCCCCTCGATACGCGGCCGGACCGGATCCGCGCCGTTTGCGATTATGATCACTTCCGCGCAGAAGCCCGCGGCATTTTCCTTCGTGACCTCCGTATTGAGCAGGACGTTGACCCCGTGCTTTACCGTCTGGCGGATGAGGAAATCCTTGTGCGCGCGGAGATCCGTTTTAACGTCGTCATGATCCGTGAAGTTGACTGTGCCGCCGAGACGGCCGCTTCTCTCGCAGAGCGTGACGCGGTGGCCGCGCTGTGCCGCGGTTATTGCCGCCTTCATTCCGGCGACGCCGCCGCCGATAACGAGCACGTTGCGGCTCGCGGGCTTTTCGGCATATTCATGTTTGAGCCTGTAGCCGCGCAGGAGCGTCGGATTCGCCGAGCAGGCAAAGGTCTGGCTGGTTTCGGACTCTCCGATGCAGCACAGGCAGCGGGTGCAGGGCGTTATGTCGTCGCTGCGGCCCAGACGGGCCTTGTTCGGCAGTTCGGGGTCGGCCATGAGCGGGCGTGTCATCGTTATGCAGTCGGCCTTGCCGGAGGCAAGTATCGCCTCGGCCATGTCCGGGTTCGATATCGCGCCGACCACGCCGACGGGTATCTTCAGCATCTGCTTTATCTCATACGCCGCGTCAACATTGCAGCAATGCGGCTGGAAGATGCCGGGTATCGTATGCACCGTGCCCTCGGGCGAGCACTCAAGGCCGCCGGAGATATTGGCAATGTCTATGTATTCCTCGATGGACTGCAAAAAACGGCCGGTCATATCAGGCGTCAGCCCTCCGGCGGTGTGCTCCGTTCCGCTGATGCGGTATTCGATCACGAAATCGCGCCCGACGGCCTCGCGTATCGCCCTGACGACGCGCTTCGGAAAACGGGCCCGATTTTCCTCCGACCCGCCGTATTCATCCGTGCGCCGGTTGAAATACGGCGAGACGAACTGCTGCAAAAGCCAGCCGTGTCCGCCGTGTATCATTATTCCGTCGAACCCGACCTTTTTTGCCAGCGCCGCGGCGTCTGCAAAGCAGTCGATGACATGCTGCATCAGCGCCTCGTCCATCGCCGCAACGTGCGCTCCGTCGGCGCGGGTAAGCTCCACGGGGCCTATCGGCTGTTCAACGCGGGCAAACTGTCCTCCGTGGTCCAGTTCGACGAAAGCCTTTGCCCCGTACTGCCGGATAGCGGCGGCGCACTCGCCGAAATATGCGGCGGTGGACTTGTCCAGCGCAAAGGGCGTCCACGGCTGGCAGCCGTATTTGAGATCGACCATGGTGTCGTTCACGGTTACTTTCGCGGCGCCGCCGCGGGCCTCCTCGGCCAGAGTTTCGACCGCCGTCTCGTTTCCCGGCGGGGCATAGGGTATGCCGCTGTAATGGGGTCCTGCAAAAATTCGGTTGCGGAACACGGTGTTTCCAAGAACTATCGGTTTGAACAGATTCGGATATTTCATATACACGGCGGTTTCCTCCCTTGTTTTCTTTTTTTCAGATTATCACATATCTTTTCAATAGTAAATCTTTTATATTTCCCCGAATGTGATATAATGCGGATATAATCTTTAATACGGAGATGACTGTTATGGATATAAAAGAAAGATTTCTGAAATACGTTTCCTTCCACACGACCTCGGACGAAAACAGCGGCACCGTGCCCTCCAGCGAGAGGCAGAAGGTCCTGGGCCGCTATCTCGCTGATGAACTCGAAGCGCTCGGTCTCGAGAACGTCGAGATGGACGAATGCGGCTATGTTTATGCCTTTCTCCCCGCCTCCGAGGGCTGCGAAAACCTCGACGCGCTCGGTTTTCTCTCCCACATGGACACCTCTCCCGATGTCAGCGGCGAGAACATAAAGCCCGCCGTCATCCGCTATGAGGGCGGCGACATCGAGCTCGGAAACGGCGAAAAGCTCCGTCTTTCCGTCTTTCCGTTCCTTGAAAAATACGCCGGTCAGGAGCTGATAGTGACCGACGGCACCACCCTGCTCGGCGCGGACGACAAGGCCGGCATCGCGGAGATAGTTTCCGCCTGCGAGTATCTGCTTGCCCACCCCGAGATCAGGCACCGTGCGCTTGCCGTCTGCTTCACGCCCGACGAGGAGATCGGCCGCGGCACGGACCATTTCGATCCCGGCAAGTTCCGCGCTCATCTCGCCTATACCGTTGACGGCGGCGAGCTGGGCGAGATCGAATATGAAAACTTCAATGCCGCCAGCGCCGTTATCGAGATACACGGCGTCAACATCCACCCCGGCTCCGCGAAAAACAAGATGAAAAACGCCGTTCTGATAGCGGCGGAGTTCATATCCGGTATGCCCGCGGCAGAGACTCCGGCGCACACCGAAGGATATGAGGGCTTTTACCACATCTCCGGCATAAGCGGGGACGAGTCCGGCGCGGTAATACACATGATAATACGCGACCACGACAGGGAAAAGTTCGAACGCCGCAAGCAGTTTGTCGCCGACCGCTGCGAATATATGAACAAGCTCTGGGGCGAGGGCACGCTCTCCCTCATCATGCGCGACAGCTATTACAACATGAAAGAGAAGATCCTGCCCCATATGGAGCTGATAACGAACGCCGAAAACGCCATGCGCAGCGCGGGCGTTGAGCCCCAGATAGTCGCCATCCGCGGCGGCACGGACGGCGCCAGACTCTCCTATGACGGCATACCCTGTCCGAACCTGTCCACGGGCGGCGCAAATTTCCACGGCATACACGAGTTTGTCCCCGTGCGTTCAATGGAAAAAATGGTCGAGGTCATCGTGAACCTGGCCAGGGAATAAAACAAAAGCATAAAAATATCACGAAGGCATATAGCCTTCGTGATATTTTTTCGTTATTGTATTTTTGCGATGCCCAGCACCCGCGTCTGGACGCTTCTCAGCGGCCTGTACAGGACGAGCGTGAGCACAAAATTGCCGGCGCAGTGCGGGATATCAAACGGTATTCCGCTCACCCAATAGGAAAACGCCATTCCCGCACCCCCTATAAACAGATACGGTATTGCGCACAGCGCGCCGAAGCACAGTCCGTGCAGCGCCGCGACGACCGCCCAGATGAGCGCCGAGTCGTTCTTTCTCAGCAGGATCGCGGCGGCTGCAAGCAGGGGCCAGACATAAAGATAGCTGATCCACCATATCCCGAAGCCATACATCAGCCCCTCCAGAAGGACAAACAGAAACACCGAATACAGCGAGCGCCAGCCAAAAGAACAGGCCGTCAATATTATCAGCAGCGCCGTCAGATGTATATTCGGCAGAGAGGCCATTGCGACCTGGAGCGCGAACATCAGCGCCCCCATCAGGGCCAGAATGCAGAGCTCTTTAACGCCGGGCTTACCAGCCGGTCGTGAGCGTGAACTCATACTTTTCTCCGTCCGCGATCGGAGTGTCGTCAACGCCGGTCATGAGCATCTCGCCGCCGCGGGTGATGCACCACCACTCCTGAACGGAGTCGTCCGCGGTCTCGCCGTCGACGGTAATGACATACAGGCCGTATTCGCTCTCATCGCCGGAGACGAGCCCCTCCTGTTCAACGGCGCCGCGCAAAAATTCCTCATCGGTGGCGATGTCAAAGCTCTTGCTGCTGCCGTCGCCGTGGATAACTTCAACGGTAATGTTCTTGTCGCCCTCGGTCCCTTTGGGCGCAAAGTGCAGATATACCAGCGCTGCGGCGGCAATGAGCACAACGAGGACTACTACGGCAATAATTTTTTTGGTTTTTCCGGACATGAATATTTCCCCTTTCTCTTGCGTCAGAAATCGCACAAGGGAAAGAGGACGCAGGACGCCCGTTCCGGGCAGGCGTCTGCTCAGCGATCCGGCCGGGTTACGCGGCTCCCTTGATGCGGTTCGGCGCGTTTCGCGCCGCACAGGCAGGTTATCTGACTTCGGGAGCTTGCGCTCCGCTTCACAGTGACGGCCTCGCGGGGGATTCTCACCCCCATTCCCCTGTTAACTGCCGCCGGCCGGAAAACGCCGAAACGACGCCGTTTCGGGCGAGTCGATATCGAGACCTTCCGGCTGCGGGGCAGATCCTGTTCCTGATCATTCACGCATGAAGTATAACATTGAACAGCCGCCTTTTCAACAGCGTTTATCCGAATGTTTACAATTTATCTATTGATTTCGCGCTCTTCTTACTCTATGATGTTTACGGGTTTATGCCCGTTATTTTTGTCCGTTTAATGATGGAGGTAGATCAAATTTTGGACGACAACTTATGGCTTCAGCTTCTTTTGCAGATCGTGCTCATCGCGTGCAACGCGGTTTTCGCCTGCGCGGAGATCGCAGTGCTGTCGGTCAGCGATCTGAGGCTGGCCAGGCTGGCCGAGGAGGGCAACAAGCGCGCGGTTCGCCTTGCCCGTCTGACGAGCCAGCCGGCAAGATTCCTTGCAACTATCCAGGTGGCGATAACCCTGTCCGGCTTTCTCGGCAGCGCATTTGCCGCCGACAACTTTTCGGATAAGCTCGTGTCGTGGATAATGAGTCTCGGCGCCGGCATACCCGAGAAAACGCTCGACACCATATCCGTTATTCTCATCACGATCATTCTCTCTTATTTCACGCTCGTTTTCGGCGAACTGGTGCCGAAGCGTCTGGCAATGCGCAGGGCGGAATCCCTTGCGCTGGGCCTCTCCGGCGTGATAACCTTCATATCCCGCATCTTCAAGCCGATCGTCTCGCTGCTGACGCTGTCAACAAACGGCATTCTCCGCCTGTTCGGCATCGACCCCAACGCAAACGAGGAGGCGGTCACGGAGGAGGAGATACGCATGATGGTAGACGAGGGCAGCGAACAGGGCAACATCGACCCCGAGGAGCGGGAGCTTATCAAAAACGTCTTTGAATTTGACGACATCTGTGCAAGCGAGATCGCAACGCACCGCATGGAGGTTTCGCTGCTCTGGCTGGAGGAGGACGTCTCCGACTGGGAAAAGACGATACACGACAGCCGGCACACCGTTTATCCCGTGTGCAGCGAAACGGCCGACAACGTCGTCGGCGTTCTCAACGCAAAGGACTATTTCCGTCTCGACGACCGCAGCCGCGAAAACGTGCTGGCGCTGGTGCGTCCGGCGTGGTTCGTGCCGGGAAGCGTCAAGGCCGACGTTCTTCTCCGCAGCATGAAAAAAAGCCGCACCCACTTCGCCATAGTTCTGGACACCCACGGGGGTATGCAGGGCGTCATAACCATAACCGACCTTATCGAACAGGTCGTCGGCGACTTTGACGACGGCCCGGGGGACGAGGAGGACGAGGATCCCGCCATCGAGCGCATCGACTCAAAGACCTGGTGCGTGATAAACGATCCTCCGCTTGATGAACTGGCGGAAAAGCTCGGCGTCGGGCTGCCGTGCGGCGAATATGACACATTGGGCAGTCTCGTCTTTGCCTCGCTTGGAGAAGTCCCCGCCGACGGCTCCACGCCGGAGATCGATATATGCGGCATACATATCCGTATCGTCTCGATAAAGGGGCACCGTCTTAAAAAAGCAATAATATGCATGCAGTGATTATTTCTTATCGCATCCCGCAGCGCCGGGATGCGATTTTTTATACACAACAAGCTGGCATTACTGTAACAATATAACATTAGGTGTTCAAAATAACCGTATCCGAGCCATTTTATGCAGCATATTCAACAAATAATTACTCATTTTATGGGAGTGCATTAGTTGAAATATAAAAAATACTGGACTTTTAATTAACACAGAGTTAATATAAAATCAATTCCCGTCAGGCGCGGAAAATAATCTATGGAGGACAGGATCATGAAGAAACGCACCGTCTCGCTCTTGCTGGCATTGGTATTCGTTTTCGTACTGATGTCCGGCTGCGGCAGTAAAAAAGCAGAGCCCACTCCCGACGCCCCAATTGCCGACACCCCCACAGACAGCCCGGTTGCTGACACTCCGTCCGACGACCCCGCCGAGGTCACAACAGCCGACCCCAAGGCAAACTTCCCTCTGTCCGAGAATGAAGTCACATACACCTATTTTTCCCCCGCTCCCCAGGCTATCGGCAAAGCGATAGAATCGTTTAACGAAAACTCCGTTTTCAAAAAAATGCTCGAACTTACAAACGTCGATTTTCAGTTCATCAGTCCTCCGCAGGAGCTGGCCAAGGAGCAGTTCAACATAGTCATCGGCAGCGGCGATTATCCGGATGTCATGTTCGGTTTCGGCAGATACTACGCCGCGGGCTATGACGCCGGTATAGCCGAAGACGTTATCCAGCCTCTGAACGACTTCGTCGAGAAGTACTCCCCCACCTACTACGCAGTCCTTCAGGAGCATGACGACATCAACAAGAAAGTCCACACCGACACGGGCAACCTCTGGGGAATGGGCAGCGTAACGCTGGATCAACCCGCGGAATGGGGCCCGATGATCCGTCAGGACTGGCTCGACGAGGCCGGCCTTGACACTCCGACAACTCTGGCCGACTGGGAAGAGGCGCTGACCGCCTTCAAGAACAACGGCCACCCCGGACTTATCCTGCTGAACACGGGATACCCCGACTTCTTCGGCAACGCATACCCCGTGACGGGCGCCTTCGGCGTCACCGGACTCGGTACCGACCAGGGCGTTCCGGGCTTCATCAACGACAACGGCAAGGCCGTTTTCACCGCCAATGTTGACGGCTACAGGGATTATCTCTCTCTGATGCAGGATTGGTACTCCAAGGGTCTTATCGATTCCGACTTCATGAGCATCAGCCAGATGACC
>CAKSXP010000037.1 GCA_934515035.1 uncultured Oscillospiraceae bacterium | reverse complement strand
GGATAGGCTATGACAAGCCGGAATACGGCTTTGACTACAAGTCCTGTTCCATCCTGACCTCCCTCCACGGGCAGAGTCCCGACATCGCGCAGGGCGTGAACAGATCCTACGACAGCGCGGACGAGGCCGAGACCGGAGCCGGAGATCAGGGCATGATGTTCGGCTACGCCTGCGACGAAACGCCGGAGCTCATGCCCGCGCCGATCTCCTATGCCCACAAGCTCGCCCGCCGTCTGGCGGAGGTCCGCAAATCCGGCGAGCTCCCCTGGCTCCGTCCGGACGGAAAGACCCAGGTCAGCATCCAGTACGACGAAAACGGCTGCGTCTCCCATGTCCCCGCCATCGTCGTATCCACCCAGCACTCGCCCGAGATAGGCATAAGCGAGCTGCGCGAGGCCGTCATGGAAACGGTCATAAAGCCCATCATCCCCGAAAACCTCATGGGCGCGGATACAAAGATCTTCATAAACCCCACCGGGCGCTTTGTCGTCGGCGGTCCCGTCGGCGATTCCGGTCTCACCGGCCGCAAGATAATCGTCGATACCTACGGCGGCTACGCCTCCCACGGCGGCGGTTGCTTCTCCGGCAAGGACCCGACCAAGGTAGACCGCAGCGCAGCATATATGGCCAGATACATCGCCAAAAACGTCGTAGCTTCCGGCCTTGCCCGCCGCTGCCATATCGAAATAGCCTACGCCATCGGCGTTGCGCGCCCCGTTTCCGTGTTTATCGATACTCAGGGCACCGGAGTCATTCCCGACGGCGACATTTCCCGCATCGTCTCCGAGAATTTTGACCTTCGTCCCGCACAGATCATAAACCGCTTCGACCTTCGCCGTCCGATATACCTGCCCACAGCGGCTTACGGTCACTTCGGAAGAACGGACGTCGATCTCCCCTGGGAGCACACCGATATGGCGGATGCGCTCAAAGCATACATTAAATAAAAAACGGAGGCCGTCATGGCATTTGAAAAAGACAGCGAAAGCATAATCGAGGGCCGCAACGCGGTCCGGGAGGCTCTCCGCGCGGGAAGAGCCATCGATAAGATATATATAGCCAAAGGCGACGTTGACAAAACATTGGGCCACATCGCTTCCACCGCTCGCGGTATGGGCGTCGTCGTCGTGGAGGCGGACCGCCGCAAGCTCGACGGCATGAGTGCAACGGGCGCGCACCAGGGCGTGGTCGCTCTGGCCGCCGTGCGCGAATACTGCTCTGTCGCGGATATCCTTGCGATCGCGCAGGAGCGCGGCGAGCCCCCCTTTGTCATCGTCTGTGACGAGATAAGCGATCCCCACAATCTCGGCGCTATCATAAGGACCGCCGAGTGCGCGGGAGTTCACGGCATCATCATCCCGAAGCGCCGCAGCGCGGGCCTGACCTCAATAGTGGACAAGGCCAGCGCCGGAGCCGCCGAGCATATGCCCGTTGCGCGGGTGGCCAACCTCACAGCCGCGATACGCGAGCTGAAGGACGCCGGGCTCTGGGTCTACGGCACGGCGGCCGACGGTACAAGCAGTCTGTGGCAGACCGATTTTCGCGGCCCGATGTGCCTTGTGATCGGTTCCGAGGGCGACGGTATGGGCCGCCTTGTTGCGGAAAACTGCGACTTTCTGGTCAGCATCCCGATGCGCGGGAGGATATCCTCCCTCAACGCGTCGGCCTCCGCCGCGATCGTGATCTATGAAGCGCTTCGTCAACGGAGCAGGGAGTCATAAAAAATGTCTGAATTCGACAGCAATAAATTCGACCTGTCAGGCGAAGAGTTCAGTCTGGAATCCATACTCGCCGAATACAGGACGGAGTCCATTCTGAACGGAGAGGACGAAAAAGCTTCGCGGAGCCGCGGTATCGTTATCGAGGCGGCCAAAGAGGTCGCCGCCGCGTCGTTCTCATCGGATGATCCGGTGTTCGCGCCGGACCCCGAACCGGAGGCTCCCGGCAAACCAGCGCCCAAGCCGGAGCCTGAACCGGAACCCGAGCCCGAGTTCGAACCCGAGCCCGAACCTGAGCCTCTGTTCACCTCGGACGAAATAAACGCGGACGGGGAAGAGGAATATGCCTCCGCCGGCTATGAGTCGGACTCCAACGCCGGCGAGGGACGGGAAAACGGCCGGAGACCCGTCCTGACGGACATCGCCTCCGGCATAAAAGACAAATACAGCCACCTTATCCCGCAGCGCGGACGCGGCGAAAACTTTCTCGCGCCTGTCCTCGGACTTATCGGCGCACTTGCCGCCGCCGGAAAACAGCGCGCACAGAGCGCCGCCGGGCAGCAGCCCGGAGAGGACGAGGACGACGAGTTTCCGGAGATGCCGGCGGAAAAGGCCTCACGCTTTTACGGCGCGCAGGCAAAGACCTTCCGCTTCCGCACCCGCATAGCCTTTGCATTGACCGCGCTGCTTGTATACATCACGTTTGCATACGGCTCCTCGCTCCCGCTCGCGGGCGCGCTCGGCAGCAGCGTCAGCGCATGCGCCGTCATGTGCCTGATAATCCAGCTTGCCGTTATGATAACCGGACTGGATGTTTTCACCGCCGGCATCATGAGCATCCTGCGCGGAGCCCCTGCGGCCGAGGCACTCTGCTCCCTGTCGTGTATTTTCTCGGTCCTGGACGCCGTCATCATCGCCGCAACGGGAAACGAAGCATACGGTCTTCCCTTCTGCGCGGTGTCCTCGCTGTCCGTTCTCTTTGCACTCTGGGGTTCGCGGCTCGGGTGCAGCGCACTGCGCATCAGCTTCTTCACAGCCGCTCACGCAAGGTCGCCATATGTCGTCTCCGCCGAACAGGGCGTGGGAGACGGCACGGGTGCGCTGATGAAATTCCGCATACCGATAACCGGGTTTGTACGCCGCGCGGAAGAACCCGACTGCGCGGAAGAGGCATATCTCACCTGCGCGCCGCTTCTCATCGTGGCATCGTTCCTGTTTGCCATCGTGGCCGCGGCGAAGGGACAGTTCGGCGCCTTCTTCCACATACTGTCCATCCTCATCGCCGTCAGCTCATCGCTCTCCGGTCTTATCAGCTTCGCGCTGCCATACTGCGTTGCGGCAAAGCGCATGTTCAAAAGCGGCGCCGCCGTTGCGGGCTGGCGCGGCAGTTCCGAGATCAGCAAAGCCGGGCGCATCGTCGTCACCGACTCGGACATCTTTCCCGCCGGAACGCTGGGCATCGACAGCGTGCGCATCGTTGAAGGCTCTTTCACCGACTCCGTAATAAGCTGCACCGGCAGCGTCCTGGCCGCCTCCGGCTGCGCGCTGGCCGCGTCCTTCACGGAGCTTATGCGCCGCAACGGCTGCGCGATGCGCCATGTTGAAAACTTCTCATACCATGAGGGCGGCGGCTTTACCGCCTATGTCGGCGGAGATCAGGTATATGTCGGCTCTACCGGCTTCATGCAGCTGATGGGCGTCCGCCTGCCGCGCAAGGGAGTTTCAAAAACAACTCTGTTCACCGCGATAAACGGTTCTCTTGTCGGCTTTTTCAACATCCGCTATTCTCCCGTATCCTCCGTTCAGGATGCGCTCGTCATGATGCTGCGCGGCAGAAAGGTCCCTCTGTTTGCAATACGCGATGTGAACATCACCCCGCTGCTCATTAAGCAGAAGTTCAAAATACCCGCGGAGGGACTGGACTTTCCCTCCTTTGCCGACCGCTTTGCCATCTCTGCAAGGGAGCCGGGCGAGGATACCGTTCCTTCGGCCGTTCTCTCGCGCGAAGGGCTTGCGCCGGTGATCGAGGCTTCGGAAACGGCGACCCGTCTCTGCTCCACGGCGCGGCTGTGCACCGTTCTTTCGGTCATCGGCTCGGTGATGGGACTCGTTATAATGTTCTTCCTGTGCTGGGCCGGCTCGTTCGACGCCGCCTCCGCTTCAAACGCAGTCACCTTCATGCTGCTGTGGTGCGTGCCCGTGATCGCGCTCACCTTCGGCCTGACAAGATAGCATTTTGTTCGCAAAAATGCCCAATTTTTCTGTTGCACTCAGCAAAAGATTGGTGTATAATTTTTCGTGCATGTTAATTCGTTGTAATAAACTTAGTATAATAAGGAGAAAACCCATATGAGCTTTGCATCCAAGAATATCCGCAATATCTGCCTCATGGGTCACGGCAGCAACGGTAAAACCACTCTCACCGAGAATATGCTTTACCTGACCGGCGCCATCGACCGCCAGGGCAAGGTCACCGACGGAAACACCGTCTGCGACTACGACGCCGAGGAGATCAAGCGCCAGATCACCATTTCCACATCCGTTGCCCCTGTCGAATTCAACGGCTGCAAGATCAATGTTCTTGACACCCCGGGCTACTTCGACTTCGTCGGCGACGTTCAGGCCGCGATCCGCGTTGCAGAGTGCGGCGTTATCGTCTGCTCCGCCAAGGACGGCATCACCGTCGGCGCAGAGCGCGCATGGAAAAATCTCAAGCAGCATGATCTGCCCTGCATGTTCTATATCTCCAAGATTGACGAGGAACACGGCGACTTCATGGCCGTTCTCGAGGCTCTGAAGGAAAAATACGGCAGCACTATCTGCGCTATCACCGCTCCGATGAGCGACGGCAGCGGCGTTATCGACCTCGTCCACAACGTCGGCTACAAGACCTCCGGCAACAAGACCACCAAGTGCGACGTTCCCGCAGCGGATGCCGACACCGTCGCTGAGCTTCGCGAGGCTCTGATGGAGGCCGCCGCAGTCACCGACGAGCTCATGGAGAAGTTCTTCGACACCATGGAGCTCACCGACGCCGAGATCGCAGAGGGCCTCAAGGCCGGTGTTGCCGACCGCAGCGTCATTCCCGTTCTCTGCGGCTGCGCCGTTACCGGCGTCGGCACCGAGAGCCTCATGCGCGCCGTCATCGATTACGTTCCCTCTCCTGTTGACGGTATCTCCGTCAAGACCGCGGACGGCAAGGATTTTGCCGTCTCCGAGAACGGCCCCACCGCCGCTTTCGTTTTCAAGACCGTCTCCGACCAGTTCGGAAAGTATTCCTTCATCAAGGTCTTTTCCGGCAAGGTCACCGGCGACCAGCCCCTGCTCAACACCCGCACCGACTCCACCGACAAGCTCGGCCGTCTGTACACCATGACCGGCAAGAAGAATGTCGAGATCAAGGAGATCCCCTGCGGCGATATCGGCGCCATCGGCAAGATGGAGTGGAAGACCGGCGACACCGTCTGCGACCCGAAAAACGCTGTCACCTTCCCGCCCGTTGAGATCGCGGAGCCCTGCTACTCCATGGCCATCAGCCCCAAGACCAAGGGTCAGGACGACAAGGTTGCGACCGGCCTTGCCCGCCTGAACGAGGAGGACATCTCCTTCACGCTCGTCAACAACGGCGAGACCCACCAGATGGTCATCTCCGGTGCCGGAGACATCCAGGTCGATGTTCTCTGCGCCAAGCTCAAGAGCCGCTTCGGCGTTGAGACCGAGCTCAAGCCCGCCCGCGTTGCATACCGCGAAAAGATCAACGGCAAGGTCGAGTCCCACGGCCGCCACAAGAAGCAGTCCGGCGGCAGCGGTCAGTTCGGCGACGTCTGGATCCGCTTCGAGCCCCAGGACGAGTCCGACGATATGATCTTCGCCGAGGAAGTCTTCGGCGGCAGCGTTCCCAAGAACTTCTTCCCCTCCGTTGAAAAGGGCCTGCGCAACGCCGTTCAGAAGGGCGTTCTTGCCGGATATCCGCTCGTCGGCCTGAAGGCCACCCTCTACGACGGATCCTACCACCCCGTTGACTCCAACGATATGGCGTTCCAGACCGCAGCTCGTCTTGCATATCAGGACGGCATCCCCAAGGCCCGTCCGACCATTCTTGAGCCTATCGGACTGCTGAAGGTCACCATCCCCGATGCAAACCTGGGCGACATCATGTCCGACATCTCCTCCAAGCGCCGCGGCACCGTGCTCGGCATGAACGCGGAGGACGGCATGCAGACCGTCGAGGCCGAGGTTCCCATGGCCGAGATGAGCTCCTACACGATCGATCTGCGCTCCATGACTCAGGGACGCGGCTCCTTCTCCTGCAAGTTCATCCGCTATCAGGAAGCTCCCGCCAACGTTCAGCAGAAGGTCATCGAAGAGGCCAAGGCTCTCGCAGAGGCCGAGTAAAAAACACAAAACATATTGCGCCGGACAGGATAAAACCTGTCCGGCGTTTTTATTTTACTCTATCAGACGCAAAAGAAAAGCAGGTCCCCGCAAAAGGCGGGAACCTGCCGGTCTGATATTCGTCTAAAGCATATCACTTTGATGTGAGGACCGTGTCTTTCATCCAGTGTCCCTTGAAGTAATAGATAACGATGCACACGGTACACAGTATCCAGGACGTGGGATACACCAGGAACAGGAAGCTGATGTTCATATTGAACGGCAGCACAAATGTCAGAAACAGTATGCGGAAAAGGCAGATGCACAGCGCGTTTATGATCGTCACCTGAGTTGCCGCTCCCGCGCCACGCATTGCGCCGCTCAGCACGTCCGACGGAGCGAAGGTCCATCCCGTCGATGCCATGACGTACATCATCTGAAGGCCGAAGTTCACCACAGCCTCGTCGTTTGTGAACAGATACAGCAGGTGCTTTCCCAGCAGCAGCACCGTGCCGCAGAGCGTGATGGAGGTGCACAGCACGAGTACGACAGCGCGGTTCACGCCTTTTTTGACGCGGTCTATGTTGCCGGCTCCGATATTCTGTCCAACATAGGTCGAGACGGCAAGGCTGATTGCCTGCGTCGGCGTATAGACAAAGCCGTCTATCTTCGTGTAAGCCGCAACTCCGGCCATTGCTACCGAGCCAAAGCTGTTGATCTTGACCTGAACAAGCAGATTTGCGATGTTGAACATCGAGGATTGTATTCCGCAGGGCAGCGCAAGCTTTATTATCTGTGCGGATGTCGCCTTATCAAACTTTATGCCCCGCAGGATCAGCCTGTATCCCTTCGGGAAGCGCATCATATGTATGACCACGAGCACCGCAGAGCACGCCTGCGAAATGACCGTCGCCCACGCCGCGCCGGCAACGCCCATTCCAAACCCCGCAACGAACAGAATGTCCAGCACCAGGTTCAGAAGGCCGCTTATGATGAGATAATACAGCGGGCGTCTCGAGTCGCCCCCGGCCCGTATCAGTCCAGCGCCGATATTGTAAACAAGCATTACGATAATTCCGCCGAAATAGATGCGCAGATATGTGACGGCAGGCTCCATAACGTCCTCCGGCGTGTTCATCAGGCGCAGCAGCTGCGGGGAGAATATGATGCCGACCACCGTCAGGATAATTCCCGCCGCGACTCCGAGGATGAGCGAATTGTCGATAACACGGCGCAGGTTCTTCTCGTCTCCGGCTCCGAAATACGTCGCATAGACAACGCCGGCGCCCGTCGCTATTCCAAGAAAAAAGCCGACCAGCAGATTTATCAGCGCGCCGGTGGAGCCGACGGCGGCCAGCGCCTCGCTTCCGGCCCAGACACCGACCACGGCGCTGTCGATCGTATTGTACATCTGCTGGAGCAGATTGCTCAGCATTATCGGTATCGCAAAAAACAGAAGCCCTTTCCAGATCGAGCCCTCTGTCAGTGAATTTACAGGTTTCGTGGACATATCAATAAACATACTCCTTTTCTGTCCGGCGGAAAACGTCTCCGCGCCGTCATCCCGAGTCCAGTCAGATGATTTTACGCTTAAATCGTTCCGTTTTCAAGAGGTGATGCGTTAAAAATCCTTTAAAACTTCGGCGCCCCGTTAAAATAATATGTTATACGGGCAAATTACTGTTGGAAAAGCTTATAAACTGTGTTATAATACTATGCCGCGATATAAAAATACTCTCAGGAGAAAGCAATAAAAAAATGAAAAAGAAAAGCCGCAACAGATTTTACAGTCTCTGGTCCGGCGCTATCATACTCGCGCTGGTGCTGGTAGTTTTTTCTCTCATCTTTGCCTCCGCCACCGGAGGGGGCGGCAAGGACGATGACTCCGTTTCCAACTCTCCGGCGACCGACGTGCCGGCCAGCGGCGCCCCTGCTTCCGATTTTCCCAATCCGCAGGACACGCCTCAGCCCGACGCTCCCGCCGCTTCGGACGAGCCCGCCGGGGACGCTCCGACGATCCTCGCCGAAACCGAGGACATGGGTCAGGAGTATATCGACAAGATGATCTTCCTCGGAGACAGCACGACACACGGTCTTGCCGCTTACAACGTCGTTGATCCGAACCACGTCTGGACGCCCGCCAGCGGAACGCTTACGCTCGACCACTGGAGCTATACCGCGATCGTGTACCCCGATACGGGCGAAGAGATCCTTATTCCCGCCGCCGTCGAGCTGAAAAAGCCCGAATATATGGTCATCACGCTCGGCATCAACGGAGTTTCATTCATGGACGAGGATTACTTCATCGAAACATATACCGCGCTTGTAAAGGCCATACAGGCGGCAAGTCCGGATACCAAGATCATCCTCAACAGCATCTATCCCATCGCGGCAAGCTATGCCAACCAGGGTTCGATCAACAACCAGAAGATCGACACTGCCAACACATGGGTGCTGCGCGTGGCGGAGGATACCGGAGTCCGCTATCTCAACTCCTGCGTCGTCCTCAAGGGCGAGGACGGTTTCATGCCCGAATCCTATCAGAACGGCGATGGGCTTCACCCGACCGGAGAGGCCTACGGCTATGTTATATACTACATCCGTACACACGGATATAAATAAAAGGTGGAAAAAATGAAGAAAAAACAGATCACTGCACTCACTCTCGCATTCCTGCTCTGCCTTTCCGCGCTCTGCGGCTGCGGCGGCAAAAAGGGCTATTCGGACGATATCGCGGTTTCCTCCATTGCCGACCGCGTCGACGAGGCCACCGGCAAAAACGACGGCAGCATGATAGCCGTTGACGAGAGCTATATCAAAGGTTCCATGAAGATGGACCCCTCCGGCTTCGAGGAATATGTCGTCAAGATAAACGCCTATGGTGCCAACATCGACGAATACGGCATCTTCAAGGGCGCGGATGAAAAGCAGACCAAGGAGATAGAATCCCAGGTCGAGGCTTACCTCAAGATGCGCAACGATACCTGGATGACCGAATACATGCCCGAGGAGCATCCGAAGATGGAAAAGGCCTCTTTTGTCACCTATGGCAATTATGTCATGTATGCCATTCTTGACGACGATATCAAGCAGACGGCTTTCGACGCCATGAAAGGCTGCCTGATGGAGGGTTAAGATGCAGTTCAATAAAATGAAGTTCGGCGCGCGTCTGTTCACCTTCTTCTATGAATATGACCACATGATGCGCCAGTTCTGCAACAGCATCGGCCTGTATTCCGGACAGCCCCGCATCCTCACGGCGATGAGCAACAACCCCGGCAAAACCCTGTCCGAGCTTTCATCCATGATCGGCGTCGGTCTGCCGAGTCTCTCCGTCTCCATTCGCAGTCTGAAAAAGGCCGGACTTGTCCGCGACAACGGAGCGGGCCGCAACCGCGCTCTGTATCTGACGGAGGAGGGCATGCAGAAAGCCGCGCAGTTCCACGAGGAGTTTGACAAATTCATAGACTCATTCATCGACTCGGTCGGTGAAGAGCGCGTCGCGGTTTTCGACGCCGAGCTTTCCAACATGTCCGAATTCTTTAAAAAGTATACGGAAAGCATTTGAACAAAACCCATACCGGCATAGAGAAACGGTGCAGCCCACACGGGCTGCACCGTTTTTGTCTGTCAAAACAGGCTTCAAATGGTTCTGTGATGCCGGGCTTTTTGAATTTATCCGCGGGAGAGGTATTCCCTTGCGCAGCTGCGTGCCTGCGCCGCGATGCGGCGTTCGTCGGCTGTGACGAGTTCCCCCTTCCGGACGACGGTTTTTCCGTTCACTATCGTATAATCCACGCCGCCCTTCAGCCCGACGGTGCCGAACACGCTCTTTATGTCGCTGTCCGTCCCTACCAGCTCCAGCCGCCCCATATCGACCATGAAAAGATCGGCCGCCATACCCTCGGCTATGCAGCCGATGTCGTCCCGGCCCAGCAGACGCGCGCTTCCGCGCGTTGCCAGCTTCAGCATGTCATAGCCCGTCGGAGCATCATGTCCATATGTCAGACGGTGCAGCAGGAAGCCGACGCGGATCTCCTCTAGCAGATTCGAGCCGTCGTTGCTGGCAGAACCGTCTACCGCGAGGCCGACCGGAACTCCCAGCTCCAGCATACGCGGTATCCGCGCCACTCCGGACGACAGCTTCATGTTCGACACCGGGCAGTGCGCAACGCCGGTCCCGGTCTCCGCAAGGCGGCACAGCTCTCCGTCCGTGAAGTGTATGCCGTGGGCATACCATACGTCGGGACCGATCCAGCCCAGCGATTCCATATATTCCAGCGGACGCAGGCCAAATCGCTCCAGCGTATAGTTTTCCTCGTCCTTTGTCTCCGCCAGGTGCGTATGCAGGCGCACACCCAGGCTCCGCGCGAGCTTCGCGCTCTCGCGCAGCAGATCGCCGCTCACGCTGAACGGAGAGCACGGCGCAAGCGCAACGCGGTGCATCGCATAGCGCGACGGATCATGATACTTCGCAACGGCGTCCTGACAGCTTCGCATGATCTCGTCAACGGTCTGAACAACGCTGTCCGGAGGGAGTCCGCCGTCCTTGACGCTCAGGTCCATACTGCCGCGCGTAGCATAAAACCGGATCCCCAGCTCGTCGGCAGCCCGGAACTGCTGCTCCAGCAGGTCGCCGCTGTCCGCGGGGAATACATAATGATGGTCAAGGCAGGTCGTACAGCCGGTTTTCAGAAGCTCCGCCATGCCTGTCAGCGAAGAGTTATAAACAACTTCGCCGTCTATATTCTTCCATATCTCATACAGCGTTTTCAGCCACGGGAACAGCTCCATGTTCTGGACCTGGGGCAGATTGCGGCTGAAAAGCTGATAAAGATGATGGTGGGTGTTGACAAGTCCGGGGAACACGGCCATGCCGCTGCCGTCGATGACCTCATCGGCAGTGTCTGTTCCGGATATTTCTCCGATCTTTT
>CAKSXP010000036.1 GCA_934515035.1 uncultured Oscillospiraceae bacterium | reverse complement strand
AGCGCGCTTCTTCTGACGCAGTCCCCTTTTGGCCTGTTCTTTTGGGTACTTTTCTTGCAGGAGCAAGAAAAGTACCTCTCCGAAGGAAACAAGGCATGGTAAAGCCAAAAGCTGAAAATAGAAGTAAATAAACAGAAAAGCTACCCTTGCGCTAGTCAGCGCCAAAAAGGAAATGTCATATCATCATTTCCCCCGCAGGGCCGTCATACCATATGCGGGATAGATACAGCCCCTGCGGCGGCATCGTCGGGCCGGTCAGGCGGCGGTCGCCCAGCTCTAGCAGGTGCGGGATGTCCTCCGGCGCGAGCTTGCCGTGGGAGGCATAGACCATCGTTCCGACGATCGCCCTCACCATGTTGTAGAGAAAACCGTCCGCGCAGACGGAAACGGTTATAAGGTCGCCCACGCGCTCCGCCCCGCACCAGTAGACCGTGCGGACGGTCGTTTTCGTCTCGGTCCCGACGCTTCGGACGGCGCGGAAATCGTGCGTGCCCTCAAAGGCGCGCCCGGCGCGCTGCATCATGCCGATGTCCAGCGGCGCGGGATAAAAGCAGGCGCGGTCCTGCAGAAACGGGTCGCGTATGCGGCTGTTGTGTATCTTGTAGACGTATTCCTTTTTGATGCAGGAGCCGATCGCGTTGAACTCCGGCGCAACTTCGCAGGCGGCGGAGACGGATATGTCCCCCGGCAGGCGGGAGTTGACCGCCAGCGGGAGCCGGTCGACCGGGATGCGGCTTTCCGTCCGGAAATTGGCGCAGTAGCGCATTGCGTGCACGCCCGCGTCTGTCCGCCCGCAGCCGGTGACCTTGACGCGGTGGCCGCAGACCTTTGAGAGCGCCTGTTCCAGCGTTTCGGCGACGGTTATTTCGGTTTTCTGCACCTGCCAGCCGTGATAGCGGCTGCCGTCATAGCTCAGGCGCAGGGCAATGTTTCTTTCACTCACAGTCCGAATCTCCTGAGAACGATGACCCCGGCAAGCACCAGGGCTCCGAACAGGAGCGCCGCCGCGTCGCGGCGTTCCATGTGAAGCTGTTTCATCCTTGTGCGGCCCTCGCCGCCGTGATAGCAGCGGCACTCCATCGCCGTTGCAAGCTCGTCCGCGCGGCGGAAGGCGCTTACGAACAGGGGCACCAGCAGCGGCAGCAGCGCCTTTGCGCGCTCCGTCAGCGTTCCCGTTTCGAAGCTCGCGCCGCGCGCCTTCTGCGCGGACATGATCTTGTCCGTTTCCTCGATCAGCGTCGGGATAAAGCGCAGCGCGATGCTCATCATCATCGACAGCTCGTGCACCGGCACCCTGATCTTCTTGAGCGGACCGAGCAGCTTTTCAAGCCCGTCCGTCAGCGCGATCGGGCTGGTCGTATATGTCAGCAGGAAGGTGCCCGAGATGAGCATTATTATGCGCATGACCATGAAGAAGGCGCTTTTGATGCCCTCCGCGGTTATGCGGAAGATCCAGAACCGGACGAGAACGCGCCCGTCGGTATAGAAAAGGTTCAGTATCGCCGTCAGGATTATGATGAGGATAAGCGGCTTGAGTCCTGTCAGCAGAGTTTTTGGCCCGATGCGGGAGATGACCATGCAGCAGATGAGCACCAGCAGCACAAGACCGTAGGAAAACCAGTTTTTCGCCGTGAACAGCGCGGCGATATAGACGACGACCAGAAGGAGCTTTGTGCGCGGGTCGAGCCTGTGCGCGAGCGTGTCGCCGGGGAAATACTGGCCCAGCGTGATATCCTTCAGCACGGTGCGCCACCCCCCTTCAGGGCGAGAATGGCGCTCTCGAGCGCGTCGGTCGTATAGATGCCCTCCGGCAGCTGAACGCCCCTTTCGCGCAGCGCGCCGGCGATCTTTGCGGCATCCGGCACGGAAAGACCCATGCTCTCGAGCTCGCGCCCGTGGGAAAAGACCTCCGCCGGCGTGCCGTCCATGGCGACGGCGCCGCTGTGGAAAACGATGATCCGCTCCGCGATGCGCGCAACGTCGTCCATGTTGTGGGACACCAGAAGGACCGTGGAGCCCGTCTGGCGGTGATATTCGGTTATGTTGCCGAGAATGTCCCCGCGGCCAGCGGGGTCCAGTCCCGCCGTCGGCTCGTCCAGAATGAGCACCTCCGGCCGCATCGCGATAACTCCGGCTATGGCTACACGACGTTTCTGACCGCCCGAAAGTTCCAGCGGCGAGCGCTCGAACAGCGCCTCGCCGACGCCGGTGAAGCTCGCGGCCTCGCGCACGCGCTCGTCGATCTCCTTTTCCGTCAGCTTCATGTTCTTCGGGCCGAAGGCGATGTCGCGGTATACCGTGTCCTCAAACAGCTGATATTCCGGGTACTGGAACACCAGCCCGACGCGGAAGCGCGCGCTGCGAAGACTTTCCCTGCTTGCAAAAATGTCCTTTCCGCCGAGAAGGACGGCGCCGGACGTGGGCTTGAGAAGTCCGTTCAGATGCTGGATAAAGGTCGATTTTCCGGAGCCGGTGTGGCCGATCAGGCCGACAAAGCTTCCGGCCGGTATGGTCAGATCGACATTGTCGATGGCGGTTTTTTCAAAAGGGGAGCCCTTGCTGTAAACGTGGCTGAGCCCCCGGACCTCGATAGTTGACATTGGTTGGTTCCTTTGAGTTATATGAGTTTCGCGGCGATGGCCGCGGCGCAGTCGCCGACCGTCAGCGCGTCGAGCGGCAGATCGAAGCCGTCGCGGCGCAGACGCCAGAGAAGCTCCGTCGTTTCCGGAACGGCGAGGCCCTCGGCCTTGAGCTCCTCGACGCGGGAAAAGACCTCCGCCGGCCTGCCGTCCGCGATGATGCGGCCGGAGGACATGACGACGAGCCTGTCCGCGCCTATGACCTCGTCCATGTTGTGGGTTATGAGGATGACGGTCATGCCGGTCTCGCGGCAGAGCCGCGTCACCGTGGATATGACCTCCCGCCGCCCGACGGGGTCGAGCATCGCCGTCGGCTCGTCGAGCACGACGACACGCGGCTGCATCGCAAGCACGCCGGCGATAGCGACGCGCTGCTTCTGTCCGCCGGAGAGCAGGTGCGGCGCGTGCAGGCGAAATTCGTACATTCCGACCTGCTTCAGCGCGGAATCCACCCGCCTGCGTATCTCCGCCGGTTCAACGCCGAGATTCTCCGGCGCGAAGGCAACGTCGTCCTCAACGACGTTTGCGACGATCTGGTTGTCCGGGTTCTGGAACACCATGCCGACCGTGCGGCGTATATCGAGCAGCCGGTCCTCGCAGCGGGTGTCGATGCCGTCTACGAGCACCGTTCCCTCCGTCGGGACGAGGATCGCGTTCATGTGCTTTGCAAGGGTCGATTTTCCGGAGCCGTTGTGGCCGAGAACGGCGGTGAAGCTGCCCTCCGCTATGTCGAGCGAAACGCCGTTTACCGCGGGCGCGGTCTCCTCCGGATATGTGAAAACAAGATCCTTTATGCTGATGATGGGGTCTTTCATTTTGCCTCCCAGCGGCAGCTTGCGCCGCACGGCAGAGCAAGTCCGCTCGCCGTTACGGGCAGTCCGAGCTCCTGGCTCTCGCTGTGTCCGCCGAACTTCTTTGTGAATATGCTTTCGGAGATGTATGTCAGCGTCGAGGCGGAAAGCCCCGTCGTATAGGAGTTTATGACAACGAAAAGAGGATCGTCGGAGAGAACACCGGAAACCAGCTCCACGAAGGGCCAGAGGTTTTCCTCCAGCTTCCATATCTCGCCGGACGGGCCGCGCCCGTAGCTCGGCGGGTCCATGATGACCGCGTCGTATCTGCGCCCGCGGCGGATCTCCCTCTCGACGAACTTTGCGCAGTCGTCGACGATCCAGCGCACGGGAGCCTCGCGGACCCCGCTGGCCTCCGCGTTTTCCTTCGCCCAGGCGACCATGCCCTTCGCCGCGTCCACATGGCAGACGGAGGCTCCCGCCTTCGCCGCCGCAACGGTCGCCGCGCCGGTGTATGCAAAAAGGTTGAGGACGTTCACGGGACGGTCCGCCCTGCGGATCTTTGCCATGATATAGTCCCAGTTTGCCGCCTGTTCCGGGAAAAGGCCGGTGTGCTTGAAGTTCATGGGCTTTACATTGAAGGTCAGCTCGCCGTAGGATACGCGCCACGATTCGGGCAGGGCGCGCTTGTCCCACGCTCCGCCGCCGCGGTCGCTGCGGATATAGCGCGCGGAAAAGTCCTTCCACCGTCTGTCGCGGCGCGGCGTTTTCCATATCGCCTGCGGATCGGGCCGCACGAGTATCCTGTCGCCCCAGCGCTCGAGCTTTTCGCCCCCGGAGCAGTCTATGAGTTCATAATCCTTCCATTTATCCGATAACCACATGATGAAATGCCCACCTACATTAAAATACAAATTGACAGTATATTATATCATTGAAAATTTGTCAGGTCAACCGCAGAAAAATGCCCGCCCCGGTCTGAAACGGGGCGGGTTTTTACGGGCATACGGCGTCGCAGATGTCCCGCACGCCGAACGCGGAGAGGTAGTTTTCCTCCATCGGTATCCACTTGCGGACGAAGTTTTCGAAGGCGGCGGGGCTTTCGCGCTTTTTCAGGCGCGCAAGCTGCGTTTCGCTGTCAACATCGCAGAAAATGCGCAGACCGTACAGCGGACGGAGCGCCGGGTGCAGCGAATAGGCCCCCTCGACGATAACGACCCCGGCGCGCGGGATATCCCGCTCCGCGCCGATAACGCCGCGGGAGCAGTCGAAAACGCCGTAGCGGAAGGCTTCGCCGCGCGAGAGCGGGGCATAGACCTCGTCCATGAAGCGCTCGAGGTCGAAATTTCCGCCGGGCGCGGCGAGCCGCTCGGGCGTCCGCTTTTCAAAGGGCAGGTAAAAATCGTCCATGTGCACGACGGGCGCGCGGAGAGCTTCGGAAAGCTCCCGCGCAAGCGTCGTTTTGCCCGCGGCGCAGCGCCCGTCGATCGCCGCAATGAGCGGAGTCCCGGCGTCCTTTATCAGGCGGAGTATCCTTTCAGCGTCCATCCTGTATGAGCCTTGCCTTTTTCAGCGCGATAACGATGAGCGGGACCAGAACGAGCTGGATCACGATGCCGGGAACGGCGTTTATGAACGCCCCGGCGAGGAACACGGAGGGACCGAAGCTCACGCCGGCAGCGGCGAGCGAAAGCACGGTCATGACGAGGCCCCAGACGGCGCGGCCGAGCAGCATCGCAAGGACGAGGCTGACCCAGATATAGCCGTTTCTGCGCGGCAGGAGCCGGTAGAAGAGGCCCGAGAACGCGCCGTAGGCGGCCAGCTCAAAGGCCATTGCCACGGCTGTCGGAAACAGCTTCGGCATACCGAAGGTGACGGAGCGCAGCAGCGGCGCGATAAAGCCGACGGCAAGGCCCCAGGGCCAGCCGCAGACGAAGCCGCACAGCAGCACGGGCAGGTGCATCGGAAGCAGGGCGGAGCCGATCTGCTGGAGCTGCCCGGTAAGCAGCGGCAGAACGAGGCACAGCGCGAGCATAAGCGCGGAAATAACGAGCTTTCGGACGGATACGGATCTCATAACAAAACTTCACTCCTCATGAAAAATAAAAAAACCGCGCAGACGATCCGCCCCCGCGAACATGCGGAGGCCGATACCTGCGTGGCATCATTGATGTGGGTATAAAGGGGTATAAAGGGGTATAAAAGCGCCCCGGACAGTGTCGGCTTGTGCCGACGGTTAAATTCATTATATCGCGGAAAGCGCCGGTTGTCAAAGCCTGTTTTGGCCGGTGTTCTCTCAGGCTTCCCCGTCAGCCGGCGAGAGAGCGTATATATTCCACGGCTTCGGCGACGAGGCGGGAGACGGAGAGGTCCGCGACGCCGACGATATGGTTTTTGCAGCGGTTGACCGGGAGCAGGACCTTTTCGGCGGAGCTCTGCCCGACGGCGAGCGCCATGCGCGGCGTGACCTCGCCCAGCAGCGAGTCCGCGATCACGATGCCGACGGGGCCGACGATAACGTCCGCGTCGCGGCAGCACACGACGACGGGGTTTTCGCCCGTCGCGCTGAAGTCCGCACCCGCCTTGTTCATAACGCTTGCGGCGATGCTGTTCGTGCCGACGGCGTATATCTCCGCCCCGGCTATCTCCGCGTGCAGCTTCTCGACCAGCGTTTTTCCCAGTCTCCCGCCCTGACCGTCTATCACGACTATTTTCATATCCGTTCTCCTTCCTCCAGCCCGAGGCCGAATATCTCCGTATATTTCATATGACCGTTTATGCGCTCGGACTTCATGAGCGACACGCGGCTCGCCGTCATCGAACACGGCGGGAGACTCAGGCTTATGCTTCCCGCGGGCCTGAGCCGCCGCGCGAGCGTGATATGCGCCCGGAAGGGCTTATCGTCCGGCTCAAAGCCCTCGCGCCTGAGCTCCGCGCGCAGGACGTTCGCCAGAGCGTCCAGCCGCGGACAGAGCGCGAGCCCGGCCCACCAGAGGTCGCCGAAGCGCCCCGCGCCGCCGAGGCTTATCTCAAACCGGGGACAGGCGCATTTTCTGATGACGCGCGAAATGTCCTCCGTCCGTTCGCTCTCGCCGATGAAGGCGAGCGTCAGGTGCAGATTTTCCTCCCGCGTGAAGCTGCCGCCCCGCGACTGCGCGCGCAGGGACGAAACGCCCGCCATCAGCGCGCGCTTCATGCCGCGTGTGAAGTTTATCGCGATGAAAAGCCGCATAACGGTCTCCTTTTTCGTGTACTGAACCGATTATACCATCGGTTGTGAGAAAAATAAACTGTTGGCAGAGAGCCTTTCGGGATATATACTGTAAAAAAGCTTAAGGAGGGACGCAATGAAAAGGCATATAAAAGATCCGCCGGGGTGCGCAGACATATTTGTTCGGAGGTTTTTGAGCATTATCCTCTGCCTTGCGCTGATGCTGTCCGTGCTCTGCGGCTGCGGGAGCTCTCCCGCGAGCGGCGAAGGCGGGCTCGTCTCGTCCCTGCGCGGAGGGCTGGACGCGCTCGGCGGGGACGCCGGGGACGACGGGTTTTCCTGGTCGGAGGCATTCCGCCAGCGCCTGCCGCAGGAGGGGACCGCTTCGCCCGGGGTCGAGCCCTCGACCGACGGCATAAAGGACTTTCTCCCGTTCGGAAGGACGGACGGGGAAAAGATAACGCCGATAGTCTCCGGCAGGTTTTTCGGCGACACATGGCACGGCGACGTTTCCTTTGACGACATGGAATATCCGAACTACCGCGCGAAGGACTTTGCCCCCTTTGCCGAAGCGATAGAGGACATCGCGCATAACGGCGGCACCGCCGCGGAGCTGGATGAAGCGGACTCCGCCGCGCTGACGGAGCTTTACTATATCCGCACGCTGACGAACATCGCCGACATTGCATACAGCGACGATCCCAACGACGCCGCGGCGGCGACGGAGTCGATGCGGATAAACGCCGTATACAACGACGCCTATGACCGGTACTGGAGCGCGATGCGCGACGTTGCGCTTTCGTCCAGCGCGGACCTCCTGAAGGAGATCTATTACGACTGGCAGATCGAGTGGTTCCGGTCCTATGTGTCCGATACGCAGGACGCGGTCGACAGCTATAACCGCGAAGAGGAGCTGATACAGGAGTATTACACGCTCATATCCGCGCCGGAGCCGGACTATGACGGGATAGCGGAGCTTTTTGTCGAGCTGGTGGGAGTGCGGAACGATATCGCGCGGAACGCGGGCTATGACAGCTATGCCGAATATACATACGAGAACTATTACGTCCGGAACTATTCCCCGAAGGACAGCGAAGGGCTCTGGGAAACGGTGAAGGAATATTTCGTTCCCGTCATGCGGGAATATGCCTACGGCGTCAGCCTCGAGAGCAGCGATCTTTATTTCTCCGACGAGATCGACTGCTCCCCGGAGCGCATACTCGACAGCATGGCCTACTGCCTGCCGCGCATGTCGGAGGAGCTGGGCTATGCCTTCGACTATATGGTCGATCACGGGCTCTATGACATAGAGTATTCCGAAAGCAAGATGAACTCGGGCTATACCGTTGACCTGTATTACTATAACGAGCCGTTCATCTTCAACTGTCCTTATAACAGCTATTATGACTATACGGACATGTTTCACGAGTTCGGGCATTTTGTCAACGCCTTTTATACGGAAAACGACCTTCTGTTCGGCGCGGAGGACAACGACCTTGCCGAGCTTCAGTCCCAGGGGCTGGAGGTCATGTTCACGCATTTCTTCACCGAGATATTCGGAGAGGGCTGCGGCGAGATCATCCTGCGCGACGAGCTGATGAGTCTTGTTTACAGCGTGATAGACGGCGCGCTTTACGACGAGTTCCAGCAGCGCGTGTATGCCGAGCCGAAGCTCACCGCCGAAAAGGTCTATGAGATATATGCCGGGGTCTATGAGGACTACGGCTATTCGCAGTATGACGGCTTCGACACGGCGTGGATGGACATTTCGCACAATTTTGACCATCCGTTTTATTACATAAGCTATTCCATATCCGCCGTGAGCGCGCTCGAGCTTTTTGTCCTCTCGCAGGAGGATTATGCCGCGGCGCTGGAAAAGTATCTCTCCGCCGCGGCGCTGGATCTTGAGCTTTATTACTTCACGGACGCGCTCCGGGAGATCGGCCTCGGCGATGTTTTCGATCCCGCCGCCGGTGCGGAGGTCGCGGCCGGAGTGATGAAGTTTTTCGGCTGAACGCGGAAAGAAAGCGAAAACCCGTCCGCCGGTTGACATCTTTTCCGCGCTGGGGTAATATTGGAAGTATAAAAAATTGAAAGGGGTCGCTGAAATATGACCGGACTGCCCAAGAGCACTGTATCCGTCAATGAGGAAGAATTTGCCCTCGCGTCAGAGTTCGCAAACTCTGTTTACTGGGAGGAAGGCTGCGAAGATCTGTTTGCCGAAAACATCGTCCTGGATATGCCTTTCGCCCCGCCCGGAATGTGGCAGCACCTGTCTCCGGCAGAGGTCGGAAAGCACTTTGAGTGGCTGCGCCGCACGGTCAGAAACTGGAGCTGGGACGCGCCCGCAAAGGTTTTTGCGACCGACCATGAACATATATACTGGGTGTTCCGCGACGGCGGCGGCGATACCCACTGGGCCGGAAGGGACGGAAAGTTCCACAGCCGTATGCCCGCGCTGCTGCGCATCGAAAACGGCAAAATAGCATACGTCAAGGAGCATTTCGACATGGCGGCGTTCTATGACGCCATCGGGGTCGAGCTGCCCCGGTTCAAATATGACGCGCCGGATCCCGCAAGCTTCGAGCCGCGCCCCGCGGCACCCGTCATCGACCACACGCCCGAGAGCATGGCGCGCCAGGTCGAGGCTACGCTCAATTTCTTCATCAACCCGAGCTATTGGGATCCCGAGGTCAACTGCGTTCTCGCGGACGACTTTGTCCACGAGCTGGCGGACGCCCCCGCCGACATGCCCAGAGTCTTCAGGGGAACGGAATATGACTCCATCAACGCCTGGCTGGGCGAGCATATGGGCGAGTGCGAGCTTTTCGACCTCCAGTTCTATCACACGCAGGACGAGCATGTTTATATCGCCGAGTTCACCTGCTCCGTCCATGTTACCTGGGGCGGATGCAGCGACGGACACTATTCCAACCGCGAGATATCCTATATCGAGCTCAACGACGCCGGACTGTGCTCCAGGCTGGACGAATATTTCCACACGATGAGCAAGTTCAACTCCATCGGCGTCAGCATCCCGTCGTTCCCCTATCTGTTCTGAGAGGATCGTGAAGTTGCTGTATCAGAGTTTAACCGAAGCGTATAAAAAACTGCGGCTTTTCCAGTACCGCAGTCTCTTCACAAGGATAAAGGAAAAAGCTGGGAGCCTGAGCGCGACGGAGGCATATGCCGTTGACGTGATCTATATCCTCAATGGCCCCACGATCAAGCAGTTTTCGGATTTCATCGGCATTTCCCAGCCCAACGCGAGCTATAAGGTCAGCAGCCTTATAGCCAAGGGCTATATCACAAAGGAGATATCCGAGGACGACCGCAGGGAATATCACCTTTATGTTACGGACAAGTTTTTCGGCTATTACGGCTCGAACGACAGCTATCTCGAGCCCGCCGTAAAACGGCTGGAGAGCGCGCACAGCCCGGAGGAGATCGAGCTTTTCTGCAAAATGCTCCACGAGCTGGCGGACGGCCTCTCCGCGGAAAAATAAAAGAACAGGACAGACCCTCTGAGCGGGAAACGGCTCGGAGGGTCTGTTTTATTCTGCGCGGACGCGGAAAAACGGCTTCGGAACGCGAAAGAAACTAACATATAGTTACAGATGCAGGAATAAATAAACATGGCCGGTGATTACATTTAAGCCTTAAAAAAGAAATTACTGTTATTTTTGAACAAAAAATACCCCAATATATCGATTTGCTTATGATATTATGGAAAAGATGTATAATCGACAGGTCATAAGTGCGCGTGTTGCAACATACTGTTCGCGGGAATCATGCTATTATTAATTGCGTCAAAACGAGGCGGCAATTCGGCCGCGTTTTTGGCGAAAATGCCATCGGCTGACAACAAAGCACACGGTTTTGGCGGGCGTAAATGCACATATTGCGGACCCTCCGGCAGCGCCTGCGGGGTCCCCTCTTGTCCGGACACATTTCCGCCTGCGGCAAAACTGCCCTGCACCTGTCGGTCAACGGTAAACTATTTTATGAAGGGGAAACAAAAATGAGAGCGAAAAAAATTCTTGCGATTCTTCTTGCGACCATGATGCTTCTGGCCCTGCTGGCAGCCTGCGGCGGCGGAAGCGATACCCCCGCGACTGATACCCCGGCAAACGATCCCGCGACGAACGCCCCGGCGGCAGACGGCCCCGCGGCGGATGCGCCGTCTGCGGACGGACCGAAGACCGTCACCTACGGCACTACCGATTCCTTCGGCAACGGCTTCAACCCGCTCAGCTCCGTCGAGGGCAATTCCCACGTCGGAAGGCTCATGTATGACTACCTCATCGAGCTCGATCCCGTGACCTGCACCCACAGATCCAGAATATGCGACGAGTACTACTGGGAGGACGACGGAGTTACATATTTCTTCAAGCTGAAGGAAGGCGTGACCTTCTCCAACGGCGCTGCACTGACCGGCGAGGACGTCATCAGTTCTCTCAGGATCATGCAGACCGCCGGCAACAGCCACTCCGCCAACTACAGCGTCATCCTGACCGACAAGTGCTATGTTGACGAGGACGGTCTCGGCGTCCACCTCGTTTTCGAGACCCCCTACGGCCCCGCCGACAGCCTTCTCATGAGCCTGCCCATCCTCGACAAGGACTTCTGTGAAGCTCATCCCGACGGAGACGAAGAGTGGTGGAACAACCC
>CAKSXP010000035.1 GCA_934515035.1 uncultured Oscillospiraceae bacterium | reverse complement strand
GCCGGTGACTGCTCTGCGGAGAAGGCGGCGGAAAATGTCCAGTCCCGGGTCAGTCTTTATATAGGTGAGCAGAGCTGACAGCTCTGTTCGCTTTCCCGGAAGTATGTCCAAGAAAACCCCGTAAATCAACAGTGCAGAGGTGATTTATATGAAAAAATATGCCCCGCTCAAAACAGCATAATGGAGCTGCTTTATTTCGGCTCTGCTGGTTATCTGCACAATACTCAGAATATGGAGTCTGATAAAGCTACTTGCCGATAAATCACGCAGTAACGCAAAAAACGATTGAGCATAGCTTTATTCTCCCCTTCTCGATCCCATGCGCAAGCCCCGGGGGTCTCCCACCCCGGGGCTCAATTTTTAACCGGGTTGCCGTAACATATCGTCAGACTTCACAACGCATTGTGTATAACAAAAGAGCGCCCGTTTTGTCTGTTTGTCCAAATTTTCCGTGGGAATATAAAGCAGATTTGACTACATATATAAAATATGATATCCTAAATATAACAGCAAGCCCTTAAAGTTTCTAAACTTACCATATATAGAGGGGGTTATACCAATGGGATCATCATTTATTAAGCAAATAACATCATTTTACTTGCATTAAAAACCAGTCACATCTCACGGAAAAGGAGTTGTCAACTATTACTTTGTCTTTCATGTTTCCTTTTGTCCGGATGCTCGGGCAGCAAGCAGCAGTCCTATCAGAAAATTGAAATAGGACCCTTTCAGAGCTACGAAATAGACGAAAACGGCACTCTGTGGGTCTGGGGAACCACGGTCGGACGTGAGACCAACGTTCCGGAGGGCGCGAAAAACGAAGATTTTTCGCTCACCGAGCCGACAGCGCTTGCGGAAAATGTTGCCGCCGTCAGTACGGGCGAGACCTTTGTCCTGATACTGAAAAAAGACGGGACTTTGTGGGGCTGCGGGACCTATCCGGGAGCGCGCACGGAGAACAACGTTATTTCGGAGCCGCAGAAGCTGATGGACAATGTCAAGTCCATAAGCGCCGAGGGGCTGAGACTGATGGTCGTGGATAAAAGCGGCAATCTTTATGATTGGGGACGCACCGACTCTAAAGATTCTTCAGAGACGCGGCCTGTCAAACTGATGGACGGGGTGAACAGAGTCTTTGCAAGCGACGCACGCGCGCTTATAATAAAGCCGGACGGCTCGCTGTGGTGGTGGGTCCCCAGCTCTTTTGAGGAGTTCATAACCGAGCCGCAGGAGCTGATGAAGGATGTTGTGTTCGCCGCCGCGGGCGACGAAGTGCTCGCGGCTATCTCCGGCGACGGAAAGCTCTGGCGCTGGGACGACCCCTCTGCCGACGCCACGCTGGTGGCCGAAAACATCGCCTTTGCAGCCGTTGACACCGTGCCCGGAAACGACGTTGTGGTTTACATAACTAATGACGGCGAACTGTGGTCCGACAGCTATGACTTTGAAACAGGCACTCCGGTAACAACCCCTGTCAAGCTGCTTGACAACGCAAAGGAAGCCGCGCTTTGCGGCGGAAACCTGATCGCGCTGGACAACGACGGTGTTCTCCACGGCTGGGGAAGCAACGATCTCTTCACCCTGTCCGGATGCGACGTCATTCACACCAAATAGGCCGCGCAGCAAAAACGCCCGCACCGGTCTTCACCGTGCGCCGCCGTAAAAGACTTTAAGGAGGAACCGATTTGAGAAAAAGAGTAATTTCCATTTCCTGTGTCGTTCTGGTGCTCATTTTGCTCGTGTGCATTCTTCCCTTCCCGCAGCGCATCAACAAAACGCTTTCCGGAATACGCTGGCAGGCCGATAACTCGGTATGCTCGGACACGGAGCTGAGCATCAAAGGCTGGTACTTCCGCTATCTTGTACGCGACAGCAAAAACCGCTTTGAGGGCACCATGACACGCGATGGGCACGAGATCGACGTCAAGCTGCTGCCTCTGCACGATATTATAGGTATGGACAGCAAATACGGAGTCGGGATAATCTATGACCCCGATACGAACCGGATGGCCTCCATCGGCCCTGTTTATGTTCTCGGTGCCTTTGATAAGGTCTTTATTGAAGATGATGCGGACCTGCTGTCGTTCCCCGCGGAAACGCGGGATGAAGCGCTGTCTCTTGCGGACGAAATAGGCCTGAACGACTATTCATAATTTTCTCCACGCACGGCATCGGGGCAATTTGCCCCGTATGCATGGTGCGGAAAACAAACGGGACCTGTGCAAAGAAGCACAGGTCCCGTATTTATTTGATTCTTTCAGATGCAGTACTGCTCAAGATATTTCTTCGACAGTCGCAGGCTGTCGAGAATGCGCTCGCGGCTGCCCTCAAACGCACGGTCCTCGACCTCCACGCAGACAAACGAGTCATAGCGGATGTCTCCCAGCGCGGAGAAATACCGGCCCCAATCGACCTGTCCAAGGCCGGGCAGCTTGGGTTCCATAAACTTCTCGGGATAGGCAAAAATGCCGTATTCATCAATGCGCTCGGGATAGAGACGCATGTCCTTGCAATGGATGTGGAATATCTTATGCCTGAACTCATACAGCGGCTTTACATAGTCCATCATCTGAAGCACGAAATGGCTGGGGTCAAAGTTTATGCCAAGATTGTCGCTGGGCAGTATCTCGAATATCCTGCGCCAGTTGGCCGGAGAGGTAAAGAGATTCTGTCCGCCGGGCCACTGATCCTCGCCGAAATACATCGGGCAGTTCTCGATGGCGATCCTGACGCCGAGTTCCTCCGCCTTTGCTATTATGGGCGGCCAATACCGGGCGACAAGCTCCATATTCTCGTCAACGGTCTTTGTCTGGTCGCGTCCGATAAAGGTCGTGACCATGTTTACGCCCAGTCTCGCGGATGCCTCGATGACCTTTATGAGGTGCTCGCGCGCGGCCTCCCCCGCCTCGCCGGGGGCTATCGTGTTCGGATAATAAGCGAGGGAAGAGATCTCGATGCCGGTCTCGCCGCAGCGGGACTTTATATGCCGTACATCCGCGTCCGTCAGGTTCGCGGCATCGATATGGCACACGCCGGCATAGCGGCGCTCCGCCTTGCCGTTCGGCCAGCACGCTACTTCAAGGCACTTGTATCCCATTTCAGAAGCAGCGTCGATGACTTCGTCAAAATTCCATCCGTCGAGAATGGAGGTTATGAATCCGAGCTTCATTGCGTTTTCCTCCCGTTAATCAAAGATAACTTCCTTTCCGGTGGCGGCGCTGCGGTAGATCGCATCCAGGATCCTTGTAACAGTAAACGCCTGCTCAGGCTTTACCAGAGGTTCGCCGTCATTCAGGACCGCATTGAGCCACTGCTCGCACTCGAGCACCTGCGGCTCGCCGTCCCCGCTGCCGTCGAAGAACGCAACGCCGTCCGTCTTGAGCGTAACGTCCTCGTCAACAAGGCGGCCATATCTGGTGCTGTTCATCTTGAGGTCAAAGTTGGTGCCAAGCCCCTTGGGGATGAGCTCCGCGCCGCCCATGGTGCCGCAGAGCGTCGTTGCCGCTTCCCTGGACTGGCTGACATTCAGGGCCCAGGAAGCCTCGAGGAAGATTGTAGCGCCGTTCTTCATCTTTATAAAGCCAAAGGCGGAGTCCTCGACTTCATAGGTCGCGGGATCCCAGGGGCCAAAGACGTTGCCGTCCGGATTGTCCTTCAGCTTCTGGAAAACGGAGCCCGTGACGCTCTCCGGTTCATAGTTGTCCATCATCCAGAGCGTCAGATCAAGGGCATGGGTTCCGATGTCGATCAGCGGGCCGCCGCCCTGAAGGGCCTTGTTGGGGAATACGCCCCAGGTAGGAACGGCCTTGCGGCGAATGGCGTGGGCCTTCGCAAAATAGATGTCGCCAAGCGCTCCCTCATCGCATGCGCGCTTGAGCGTGCGGCTGTCGGGGCGGAAGCGGTTCTGATAGCCGATGGTAAACTTCTTGCCGGATTTTTTCCAGGCGTCGAGCATCTTCTGCGCATCCTCCGTGGTCGCGGCCATCGGCTTTTCGCACATGACGTGCTTTCCGGCCTCAAACGCGGCTACGGTGATGGGGCAATGCGCAACATTGGGCGTGAGAACGTGGACAACGTCGATACTCTCGTCCTTGAGCAGTTCGCGGTAGTCGGTATAGACCTTCGCATCGGCAGTCCCGTACTGCGCGGCCTTTTCCCTGGCGCGCTCGATTATAATGTCGCAGAACGCGACGATCTCGCACTTGTCGGGAAAAAGTGCAAGAGACGGCAGGTGCTTGGACTCAGCGATCCCGCCGCAGCCGATGATGCCGATCTGGAGCTTTCCGTTCTTCATCTGTTATTCTCCTTATCCAAGTATTTTTTTGTCATTGCAACATAGCGGCGGAGCTGCTCAACAGCGCTCTCCTCGATGCTGAAATGATGTCCTTCGTATTCGCAGGCCATATAGCCGTTGTATCCATAATCGCGGATCCTGGGCAGGATATCTTCATAGGGGATGCTGCCCTCGTTGAGCTCCTCGTCGATGTAGTAGAACTTGCCGTGCATATAGAACGCGCAGTCGAGCAGATCCTTGAGCTGTTCGATCCTGGTCGTGGGATTGAAGCTCATGATGTCGGCGGCATATTCGCGCTCTATGTCGGTATAGTCCCCGTCGAGCATTTCTTCCGCCGATACATGGCGGTTGAACTTGTTTATGATCTCGTCTATCTTTTCGCGGCGGCAGCCGTACTCGAGAGCTTCGTCGATCCAGAGCTTATGCGGCTTTGTCTGGAATATGCTCATGTCGGGAACGAAGCCGAGTATACCCTTGCCCTCGCCCTTCATGATCTCCGCGTATTCCTTCCAGACGGGGACCTCGGGGTGATGCGGGCTGTGCATCTCGATCGTAAGCTGCATCCCGAGTTCCTTGCAGAAGGGAATCATGGACCTGAATATCTTCGGCGATATTGCATGCTGCGTTCTGACCATCGGGAAGCCGGCCTTTTTGGCGCAGATGAGGTCGTTTATCGTGCTCTGGATGATCTCGGTCTCGGTCATGTCGCGGTCGGTGCGGATGCCCATATCGACATATGCGCTCCAGCAGACGGGCTTGAGCCCGTATTTCGCCATAGTGTCCCTGAACCATTGCAGCCACTCGTCCGAGGGGTAAGGGTATTCGGGGACCATCTGGGTCGCGACGATCTCGACACCCTCATAGCCCATTTCGGCAGAGGTGCGCAGAAGATCCTCAAGTGAAAGTTTTCCGGTTATGTATTCGCTTGCAAAGCTGTAAAGCGTAACGCCGAGTTTTATATCGTTTGCCATATTCTTTCCTCCCCCGCTCAATCGGCTATGCAGACGTGGCTCACGTCCGCGTTTACCACAAGGTACTGACCAAAATATCCGGTATAGGGAATTCTGTGGCGCATGAGCACGCGGATGGTGTGCTCCCCGGCCTCGATTCCTCCCGGGCACATGACACGGATCGTCGCGGGGTCAAGGATGAACCAGTATTCCTTGAACAGGTCGGGCAGTTCGTCGAGCAGGAACTGTTTTCCGTTGAGCAGGAAATAAACGCTGTCGCGGGGCAGCGGCTTTCCGTCGACCTCAAAATTGAGTTCCTCTATGCAGCTGAGGTTTGCTCCGCGATAGTTGGGGTATTTGATCTTGAATTCATAGCCTATGCGGCAGCCTTCAACGACAAAGTTTTTTATGTTCTCGTCGCAGAAGATGATCTTTTTATATGACTTGAATGACACACACACATCCCCTTTTGTTTAGTATAGGCTGACGGGAGTTTTATCCCTTCAGTTTAATTATATTGCCTGAGCGTATATTTTTCAGTTCTTTTTATCGACTTGTGTTTCACCGAGAGAAACCGGGTTTCAGCTTGTGAAACCCGGTTCCTTTTGCCTTATGCGTTATACATCCCGTTGACAGCCATATAGCTGTAAAGCTCCTCGCCATGCTCCTGCTCTTCCTTCTGAATGTGGTTGAGTACATTCCTCACGTCCTGGGAGCAGAACTCAAAAATGCTTGTGTCGTACTCGGAGGACACATGCTTTTCCATTGCTAGCGCGTCGGAGCAGAGATACTTGTCGTTGTTCTTTCCCTGCTGATCGCAGGACGACGCCTTGAAGCTGGCCTGCGTCTTGACGCTTCCGCCGCCGTTCAGCGCGGGGACCGTGCCGGAGGCAAGCTTGTTGAGCGTATCGAGATGTCCGCGCTCCGTGTTGCCGATGTCGGTGAACAGGTTCTTGAGCTGCGGATCGCAGGCCTCGCCTGCATATCTTGTGTATTTTTCTATGCAGAGCTGCTCCTGACTTTTGAGATCGTTTATAAAGTTTGTTTCCTTCTGATTAAGAGTCATTTTTCGATCACCTCGGCATTAGCTTGGATTATTTCCCCGAAAATATTCACAGAACGGCAGTATGGTTGTATAATACCATCATGATTTTTTTCATATGAGGTATGATACTATGCTGAAAAAAACACTCACTGCCGTTCTGATCGTTCTGGCGCTCATCCTTGCCGCGGCGGGCGCGCTGGTCATCTGGCTGACGGTCACGGAATTTTCCCCGGAGAGCGTGGAAAACGCCGACCTTGTCGATATGGACGGCGGCGCGGTCTCTCATGACGGCGTTCTGAAGGTCATCAGCTTCAACACCGGATATGCGGTGCTTGGCGAAGAGTCGGAGTTCTTCATGGACGGAGGCCGGGAGGTACGTCCCGACAGCCGCGCGGTCATCGACAAAAACTGTGAAGGGATACTCTCCATACTTGCACGCGAGGACGCGGACTTTTACCTGCTTCAGGAGGTCGATCTCGACTCAAAGCGCAGCTATGGGATAAACGAAGCCGCCAAATACGCCGAAACGCTGGCTCTGAGCTCCGCCTATGCTCAGAACTATTCCTGCGAATATGTCCCCTTCCCGCTCCCGACCATAGGAAAAGTACATTCCGGGCTGCAAACTCTCAGCTCTTACGGCATCGCCTCCGCCGAGCGCATAGCCCTTCCCTGTCCGTTTTCATGGCCGGTCTCAACAGCCAACCTGAAGCGCTGTCTTCTCGTTTCCCGCTTTGATATCGTGGGTTCGGACAAACAGCTCGTCATCGTGAATCTCCATCTCGAGGCATATGACGACGGAGAAGGCAAGCTTGAGCAGACAAAAGTGCTCAGTGAATTTGTTGAAAGCGAATATGCCGCCGGCAACTATGTCATCGCGGGCGGGGACTTTAACCAGAGCTTTGAAGGCAGCAGGGAAACATATCCGATCGCGGACCCGGAAAAATGGACGCCGGGTATGCTCGACGACAGCATGATACCCGAAGGCTGGAGCTATGCATATGACAGTTCCTGCGCGACCTGCCGGCTGCTGGACGCGCCGCTGAGCGAGAAAAGCCAGCTTTACGTAATAGACGGCTTCATTCTCTCTCCGAACATAGAGCCGGTCTCCGTCCGCACGCTCGACGAAGGCTTCCGCTTTTCCGACCACAACCCCGTTGTTCTTGAGTTCATGTTTAAATAAATACTGCCGGCCGCGGGTATGGACTCGCGGCCGGCTCACGTTTTATTTTTCTTTTTTGGCTCTGTGGATGTGTTTTCCGCCGCGCGGATTCTTTCTCCTGTCGATCGCATCTCTGATGTGGTCAAGTCCAATGGTCGCCACATTGAGCGCCGGGAACGCCAGAAGCGCAAACACCACAAGGATCAGCATGTTTGCAAAGTTGATCTCGGTGAGCGTGAATACCGTTTTCATAAACGCAACGCAGAACACGAACGCAGCCGTCATCGCGGCCATAAGCAGCTTTCGCAGATTGTTGAAGGGCTTGCAGGTGTTATATACCATCAGAAGACCGACAACGCCGATGACCACCGTGCATATCGTGCTCGTCTCATCGTTGCCCAGCTTGAAGGCGATATTGAACAGGATGACGCCGAGAATCAGCACCACATCGGTCAGCGCCGCGGGCAGCGCCCTGTACAACACATTTTTCAGGAACTTTCCCTTTATGATGCTCTCGTTCGGCTCAAGCGCCAGCACAAACGACGGTATGCCTATCGTGATGGTGCTCACAAGGCTCAGCTGTGACGGCGTGAACGGATATGTCAGCGTGAAGCAAAGGGAGATTATCGCAAGGACAAACGAGAATATATTCTTCACCAGAAACAGCGATGCGGAACGCTCGATGTTGTTGATAACGCGGCGTCCCTCCATAACGACACTGGGCATGGACGCAAAGTTGGAATTCATCAGAACGATATGGGATACCTGCGCGGCAACCTCGCTGCCGGAGGCCATCGCGATCGAACAGTCTGCCGCCTTCAGCGCGAGAACGTCGTTAACGCCGTCGCCCGTCATGGCAACGGTGTGGCCCGCACTGCGCATCGCGAGGATCAACTTCCGCTTCTGCTCCGGGGTGACTCTGCCGAACACGGTGTATTCCTCCGCCGCCTGCCGCAGCTTCCTGTCAGTGTCAAGCTCACGGGCGTCGATGAATTTCTCCGCGTTTTCTATTCCCGCGCGCTTTGCGACCTCGGAAACCGTTATGGCGTTGTCTCCCGATATGACCTTGACCCTGACGCCCTGTTTCGCAAAGAACGCAAAGGTCTCCGGTGCCTCGGGTCTTATCTTGTTGCTGAGCAGTATAAGCGCAAGGGGCATTTTGTCCGCATCGAGACGCTCGTCGTCCAGCGAGCCGTCGTAAAGCGCCAGAAGCACGACGCGGCATCCCCGCCCGGAATAGAAATCGATCTTTTCGCGGTATTTTTCATAATCCTCGCCGAGGATGATATCCGGCGCGCCGAGAACATAGGTCTCGTCCTCGTGGAAGGAAACGCCGCCGTATTTTTTCGTCGAGGAAAACGGCAGTGTCTTTATCGCCGTCTGGTTGACCTTGCCGGAGAAATACTTTCTCAGCGCGGCCATCGTGTCGTTGTCTGCCTGCATGGCATAGACGTAATCCGCCATTATCATGCGTATGTCGTCCTCATTGAACCGGTCCTCGCACAGCAGTGATACGTCCTCGACTATCATCTTGTTTTCCGTTATCGTTCCGGTCTTGTCAACGCACAGCGTATCGACGCGCGCAAGAGTTTCGATGCAGCCAAGTTCATGCACCAGCGTTTTGCGCTGTGCAAGGCGGATAACGCCGGCAACAAGCGCAACGCTCGTCAGCAGATACAGCCCCTCCGGTATCATCCCGACCAGGGCGGCGACGGTCGAAACAACGCCGTCGGCAAAGCTCCGTCCAAGCCACAGTACCTCCTTGACGCACATCAGAACGCCGAGAGGGATGAGGATTATACCGATCCAGAGAACCAGCTTTGACAGAGAACTCATCATCTCCGACTGCTTTGGCTTTTTGGACTTTTTCGCTTCCAGCGTCAGCTTTGAAACAAAGGAATCCGCGCCGACGGCCGTGAGCCTTGCCCTGCATGTTCCGCTGACGATAAAGCTTCCGCTCAGCAGTTCGGAGCCCACGGTCTTCTTTATCTCGTCCGCCTCTCCGGTTATCAGAGCCTCGTTGACGAGGCACTCGCCCTCCACGACGACGGCGTCGGAAAATATCTGGTTGCCGGATGCGAAAACGACGATATCGTCCCTCACCATTTCGTCGATATTTATCGTGCGCGCGGCTCCGTCGCGTATGGCGACGCCCTTAGGCGAATTTAGAATGCTCAGCTTGTCGAGCGTCTTTTTCGACTTTATCTCCTGCACTATGCCGATGAAGATGTTCGCGATGACGACCGGCATAAAGGTGAGGTTATACCAGCTTCCAACGGCGATCACAAGCGCGGCCAGCGCAAAGAATATCATGTTGAAATAGGTCAGCGTGTTGGTCAGGATTATCTGTCCGATCGTCTTTGACGACGACTCTATCGCCGTATTGGCATATCCCTTTTCCGCGCGCTCGCTGACCTGCGCCGCAGTCAGTCCAATGCCGGGTTCTGCAATTATAACGGGCACCTGCGGACGGACCTCATCCTCCCTGCGCCCTTTTTTCTTTTTCGCAGGCTTCAGCTTCATTCACCGACCTTATTTTCATATAAACGCCCATATAACAGGCTGAAAGTATTATAGCATGTTTTTCCGTTCTGTGAAGAACAAAAATGTAAATAATCTATTACTTGTGTCAAGCTTGCTTTTGTCTCCCGGATGTGGCATTATATATAATATGTCATCATGTTTTGCGGGAGGTCATTCAGTGAAAAAACGAACCACTTTTTCTCTGATATCCGAATTTTCAAAAGGAAGCCGCCGCTTTTTTATCTGTGCGGTCCTTGCCAGTCTTATCTCCGTTATTTTCAGCTTTCTGACGCCGCAGATCATAAGGCTGACCGTCGATTCAACGATCGGTTCGGAGCCCATGGATCTGCCGGCCTTTGCGCTCCGCGCCATAGAGGCCGTCGGCGGACGCGAATTTCTGCGTTCGCATCTTCTCGTGTGCGCCGCCGCGATCGTCGCGTGCGCCGCGCTGTCCGGCCTGTTCAACTTCTGTTCACGCTACGGCATCGCGCTCGGCACGGAGGGTTTTTCAAAGCTTCTGCGCGACAGGCTCTATTCCCACATTCAGCATCTTCCCTTTGCCTGGCACACCGAAAACCTCACCGGCGACATTATCCAGCGCTGCACCTCCGACGTCGAGACGCTTCGCAGCTTCATCTCCGCACAGCTGCTGGAGGTCGTCAGGACCGTTTTCCTGCTCGCCTGCGCAATGCTTCTCATGTTCTCGATGAACACGACGCTTGCGGCGATAGCGGCCTGCTTCGTTCCGCTCATCGTCGTCTACTCCGCGCTGTTCCATTCCCGGATCTCCCGCCAGTTCAGAAAGGCGGACGAATCCGAGGGCGATCTGATGGTCGATGTGCAGGAGAATCTGACCGGCGTACGCGTCGTCCGGGCCTTCGGGCGCGAGCGCTATGAACGCGAGAAATTTGAAAAATACAACGATCGCTTCGCCGACGACTGGATCGACCTCGGCTACACTCTGGGCTTTTTCTGGGGCGTGGGCGATTTTGTGTCCTGCCTCAACCTGCTGGTCATCGTCTCCGTGGGCTCATACCTTGCCGCAACGGGAAAGATGACTCTCGGCGAACTGCTGGCTTTCGTCAGCTATACCCAGACGCTGGCCTGGCCGATAAGAAGCCTGGGCAGGACCCTCTCCGAGCTTTCCAAGGCAAACGTCTCCGCCTCCCGCCTTATCGAAATACTCGATGCGGAGGAGGAACACGACAAACCGGACGCTATCGAGCCGGACATGTCCGGCGATATCCGGTTTGACCACGTCCGCGTCTCAGACGGCGCTCCCGAGGTCCTGTCCAACCGTAACTTTACGATAAAGGGCGGCAGCACCTTCGGAATACTCGGAACGACGAGCTCCGGCAAGTCCACGCTGACATAT
>CAKSXP010000034.1 GCA_934515035.1 uncultured Oscillospiraceae bacterium | reverse complement strand
CTTGCTCCTTCTTCCTAAATCAAATCGAAACTTTTGTTTCGATTTGAGAAGGACGAGCAGCGAAGTGAGCGAGCGGTTGGCGTTAGCCGGCAGCGAGACGATACGGAGCTTGTGAGGACGCAGCCGCCCCTCTTAAGAATCACCCTCCTGAGGAATGGCCGGATACCGTTTGAAATTGGAATAGCAAACCCCGGAGCAAAAAAGGGCATTACAAATCGTTACGTTGAATCAACCGCGCTGCTCACGCTACGCGCGGTGCGTCGAAAGTGACAGCTTATCGCTCCGCTTTCGCTGACGAGAGAAGAGAAAGCTCCGCCGAACGCAGTCATTTCTCCTTAATCATCCGAGACCCGCTTCGCTGGGCTCTCGGATGAGATTAAAAGAGTCAACCGTTGTACAACGAACCATCCTCCGCGCATAGCTTGATTTTTGTACCAGCCCAAAGCCTTCCTTGTGTAAAGGGAGGTGGCACGGCGTCAGCCGTGACGGAGGGATTGTAAGCTGAAAAGTTTGGTTTTTGCCGAAAAAGCAGGCAGATAGTGAATATTGTCAATCCCTCAGTCAGCTGCGCTGACAGCTCCCTTTACACAAGGGAGCCTTAGATGGTGCATCGTACAACAAACCATTTTCCGTGCGTAGCGATAGCAGCACGGTTGTTTAAAGGAAAAGTATAGCACTTGTTTTTCAGGGCCGCGTTTTAGAACTGCCGATTGCCTCCGTACCCGTTAACGGTTTAGGAGGGGTATTCCAAAAGGGGACGGCTGCGTCCTCACAAGCTCCGTATCGTCTCGCAGTTGGCTAACGCCGACCGCTCGCTCACTTCGCTGCTCGTCCTTCTCAAATCGAAACAAAAGTTTCGATTTGATTTAGGAAGAAGGAGCAAGCGGATATGCAGTTTTCGCAGTTCCTGCGGAAACGGAATGGAGCGCGCTTCTTCTGACGCAGTCACCTTTTGGTGTGCTTCTTTTGGTGACTTTTCTTGCACAAGCAAGAAAAGTTACCCCTTGCGGAGCAGACGCAGTCTGGATGCTATCCAGACTAAAAAATAAAAGAAAAAGTGAGAAAAGCGCCTCTGCGAAGCAAACCCAGCCTGGTAAGGCTGAGAGAAAAAACAAAATGTATATAACTCCAAAAAGGAGAAAAATAAATGGCACATAACAGAGATTACAAGCCTGAGGATATCGCGTTTCCGAATCAGGTCATAACGGAGTCCGAGCTTGTCAGCGAAATGCAGAACAGCTACATCGACTATGCGATGAGCGTTATCGTCGGCCGTGCGCTGCCCGACGTGAGGGACGGACTCAAGCCCGTCCACCGCCGCATACTCTATGCGATGTATGAGGACGGCCTCACCTCGGACAAGCCCTTCAAAAAGAGCGCGACCTGTGTCGGCGACGTTCTCGGCCGCTATCATCCCCATGGCGACGCCTCCGTCTATGACGCGATGGTCCGCCTTGCGCAGGACTTCTCCATGCGCTATATGCTCGTGGACGGCCACGGCAACTTCGGTTCCGTGGACGGCGACCCCCCGGCCGCATATCGATATACCGAGGCGCGCATGAGCAGGATCGCGGACGAGATGCTGCGCGACATCGGCAAGGACACCGTTGACTGGGACCCGAACTTCGACGAGAGCCGCCGCGAGCCGCGCGTGCTGCCCAGCCGCTTCCCCAACCTGCTTGTGAACGGCTCGAGCGGCATCGCCGTCGGCATGGCGACGAACATCCCGCCGCACAATCTGGCGGAGGTCATAGACGCCTGTATCTGCATCCTTGAAAACCCGGAGGCGACGCTTTCCGACCTGATGCAGCATATTCAGGGTCCGGACTTTCCCACGCGCGGCATAATCATGGGCCGCAGCGGCATCCGTCAGGCCTATGCCACCGGGCGCGGCAAGGTCGTCGTGCGCGCACGCACCGAGTTCGAGGAGTTCGGCCGCGACCACCGCACGCGCATCATCGTGACCGAGCTGCCGTATCAGGTCAACAAGCGCCAGCTTATCCGCACGATAGCGGAGCAGGTCAAGGAAAAGCGCCTTGAGGGCATATCCGACCTGCGCGACGAGACCGACCGCAACGGTATGCGCATCGTCATCGAGCTCAAGCGCGACGCAAACGCCCAGATCGTCCTCAACAAGCTGTTCACACAGACGGCGCTGCAATCGAACTTCTCGATAATCATGCTTGCGCTCGTCCAGAACCAGACCCAGCCGAGGATACTTTCCCTGCGCCACATCCTGGATGAATACATCGCATTCCAGGAGGACGTCATAACCCGCCGCACAAAATACGACCTCCGCAAGGCGAAGGAGCGCGCCCACCTGCTCGAGGGCCTTATCATCGCGCAGGACAATATAGACGAGGTCATACACATAATCCGCACCAGCTATGACGACGCGCGGGAGCGTCTGATGCAGCGCTTCGGGCTTGACGAGGTGCAGGCTCAGGCGATACTCGACATGCGTCTGAAGGCGCTTCAGGGTCTCGACAGAGAAAAGCTCGAGAACGAGTATAAGGAGCTCGAGGAAAAGATCGCGTATTACAACGAGCTTCTCGCCTCCGAGGAGATGCTGCGCGGCGTCCTCAAGGACGAGCTGACGGCGATCCGCGACAAATACGGCGACAAGCGCCGCACCGAGATACAGGACCTTGAAAACGAGATCGATTTTGAGGATCTGATCGAGGAGGAGGAATGCGTGTTCACGCTGACGCACGACGGCTATATCAAGCGCCTGCCCGCCAGCGAATACAGCACCCAGCGCCGCGGCGGAAAGGGTATCCGCGCCATGGCGACCAAGGAAGAGGACTATGTTGAGACCGTGTTCACGGCCTCGACGCACGATTATATCCTGTTCTTCACCAATTACGGCCGCGTCTACCGCAAGAAGGGCTATCACATCCCGGAGGCCGGCAGAAACGCCAGAGGCACGAACATCGTGAACGTGATACCGATCGAGCCGGGAGAAAAGGTCAGCGCGATGATACACACTCGCGACATCGCGGATGAGAACACCTATCTTGTCTTTGCAACGCGCAACGGTACCGTCAAGCGTATGCAGATAAGCGCGCTGAAGAACATCCGCAACACCGGTATCCGCGCGCTGCGTCTGGACGACGGCGACGAGCTGATCTCCGTCCGCCAGACCGACGGGGAGCAGAATATACTGCTGGCAACGCACGACGGCTATGCCATCTGCTTTGCGGAGACCGATGTGCGCACGATGGGGCGCGACGCTACCGGCGTCCGCGGCATAAAGCTGCGCGAGGGCGACTATGTCGTCGGCGCGGCGCGCACGCGCGAAAACGGCTGCCTGCTCTCCGTGACCGAGAACGGCTACGGCAAGCGCACGCCGCTGGAGGAATATATCCGCGGCGGCGGAGAGCCGCAGCACCGCGGCGGCATGGGCATGAAGAACTATAACGTCACCGAAAAGACCGGAAAGGTCTCCGATGTCAAGGTCGTTGACGACGATGACGATATCCTCATGATCTCCGACGACGGAACGATAATCCGCGTCGCGGCCGATACGATATCCGTCTATTCCCGCACGACGCAGGGCGTAAGGCTGATGCGCCTGAACGACGGCGCAAAGCTGATATCCATCGCGCGCACCGACAAGGAGGAAAGCGCCGGGGACGAAGAGGCCGAAAACGCCGAAGAGACTGAAAAGACTGAAGAATAAAACCTGTCGGGGCCGGTGAAATATACGGCCCCGTTTTGGGTTTTTATCATTAACTTTGCCGATTTCTCTTTCAGAGGGAGAGTTTCTTTACCGTTTTTCTTTTATCTTTGATCTGGATTGCATCCAGCGTGCGTCTGCTCCGCAGGGGGTAACTTTTCTTGCTCGTGATTATTCTTTTTTTCTTTCAGCCTTACCAGGCTTGGTTTGCTTCGCAGAGGCACTTTTCTTGCTCCTGCAAGAAAAGTGCCCAAAAGAACAGGCCAAAGGGTGGCTTTTACAAAGCCGCCCCCCTTTGGAAACCCCCTCCTAAGACATGGGCGGGTACGGGGGCAATCAACAGTTCTAAGGCACGGCCCTGAAAAGCAAGTGCTATACTTTCCCTTTAATCAACCGCGCTGCTCACGCTACGCGCGGAAATAAGGCTCCCTTGTGTAAAGGGAGCTGTCAGCGAAGCTGACTGAGGGATTGACAATGTTCGATATTTGCCTGCTTTTTCGGCAAAAATCAAACTTTTCAGCTTACAATCCCTCCGTCACGGCTGACGCCGTGCCACCTCCCTTTACACAAGGGAGGCTTTGAGCTGGCACAAAAATAAAGCTACGCGGGGGGAACGGTTAGTTGTGCAATGGCTGACTCTTTTTATCTCATCCGAGAGCCCAGCGGAGCGGGTCTCGGATGAATAAGGAGAAATGACTGCGTTCGGCGGAGCTTTCGCTTCTACCGCTGGCGGAAGCGGAGCGATAAGCTGTCACTTTCGACGTTCCGCGCGTAGCGGGAGCAGCGCGGTTGATTAAAGGGACAGACTAGCACTTGTCAATCAGGGCAATGTTTTTGAATTGTTGATTGTCCCCGTACCCGCTCATGTCTTAGGAGGGGTATTCCAAAAGGGGACGGCTCGCAAGAGTCCCCTTTTGGCGTGTTCTTTTGGTGACTTTTCTTGCACGAGCAAGAAAAGTTACCCCCTGCGGAGCAGACGCAGTCTGGATGCTATCCAGATTAAAGATAAAGAGAGCAAAAAAGCGCCTCTCTGAAAGAGACCCTGCTCGGTAAAGCTAAAAGTTAAAACAGAAGAAAAAGGTAAAAATTTATAATAAAGTAATAAAACCAAAAGGATCCACAATGAAAACAGTAACTATCTACACCGATGGCGCCTGCTCCGGCAATCCGGGACCGGGCGGCTGGGGCGCGATACTCGAATATAACGGTCACCGGCGCGAGATGTCCGGCGGCGAAAAGGAAACGACGAACAACCGCATGGAGCTGCTCGGCGCGATAAACGCGCTCTCCGCGCTGAAGGAGCCCTGCGCTGTCGAGCTTTATACGGATTCGCAGTACCTTGAAAAGGCGATAAACGAGGGCTGGCTGGCCGGCTGGAAAAAGAAGAACTGGAAGCGCAAGGGCGGCGAGCTCAAAAACGTCGATCTCTGGCAGCGGCTGGACGCGCTGATGCAGACGCACAGCGTGCGCCTGCACTGGGTCAAGGGCCACGCCGACAACGCAAACAACAACCGCTGCGACGAGCTGGCCGTCGCGCAGAGAGACAAATATGCGGGATAAAAACCCGCGTTTTTACCGTGAAGGCTCCTCCGGCGGGGGAGTCTTGACGCTATCGGGAGGATGCGGAAAATGACGATATCACAGATAAACTGTTTTCTTGCGGTCGCCGAGTGCGGAAGCTTTTCGCGCGCGGCGGAGAAGCTGTTCACCTCGCAGCCGGCCGTCAGCAAACAGGTGTCCGCGCTGGAGGAGGAATACGGTTTTCCGCTTTTCGTGCGTGTCCGCGGCGGAGCCGGGCTGACCGCGGAGGGAGAGATCATGCGGGAGCTGTTTCTGAACTTCAGCCGGGAGCATGCGGCGGCTGTCGCCCGTGCGCGCGGTGTTTCCCGGCGCGAGACCGTGCGGATCGGCTGGCTCGAGGGCTGGGACATGTCGCTGTTTTACGGCCGCGTTATCGAGCATTTCGCGCGGAAATTTCCCGGCATAAGCCTTGATCTGAAGGGATACAGCTTTGCGGATATGCTGCCCGCGATAAAGCGCGGCGATGTTGACATGCTGATCTCGCTCGGCAGCAGTCTGCGCGATCACGCGGAGCTGGAGACGGCCGAGCTGACGACGACGGGCGGAGTTATCATATTCTCGCGCGAGCATCCGCTGGCGGATAAGCCCGGCCTGTGCTGGGAGGATTTCAGCAGCGAGGTGTTTTTCAGCATCAACGAGCCGGAGGGCGCGAAAAACACCAGCGGCTTCACGCGAAGCGAATGCCGCCGCCACGGCTTTGAGCCCGAGATAATGAACGTGCCCTCCGTTACGAACGCGTTTCTCAAGATGCAGAGCAACGTTGGAGTTTTCTTTGTTGATGACTGGATAGCGATACGATCCAGTCCGCAGATGCGGTATATTAACGTCGATTCGACCTTCGACATAGCCGTTGGCTGGCTCAGAAGCGGATGCGGTGAAACGGCAAGACGAGTTATAGACGAGCTTATCATTTTTTTCAAAGACGGTCTGAAAGGAGATAACGTATGATATTGCGTTCATGGGAGGAGCTTTGCTCCGCCGTTGAAGAGCTGGGGTTTCTGCCGCTGCTGGAGAACGGTCTGCCGGGCTTTTCCGTCGAGGCGATGACGCCGCCGGAAAACTGGACCGGCCGCTCGGACGACAACCCATGGGAGTGGCGCTATCACGCCGTGAACAGCGGCCGCGTCGTTTTCGGCAAGTTTTTCCGCGGAAAGGTCGCCTATGTCTCGAAGCAGTGGTTCCCGGTCCTTGCGAATTACCGCCGCCGCGGCTATGATTTCGACGCCTTCTGCGACGACGGCCTTGCGCCGTACCGCCTGATGCGCGTGATGCAGCTGTTTGAGGACGGGGGAAGAAAGTACACGCAGGAGCTCAAAAGCGCTCTTCCGGAGGGAAAGGGGACCGACCCCGTCCTGACGGAGCTTATGATGCGCACATATCTTATCAACGCCGGGTTTGAGAAAAAGAAAAACCGGCGCGGAGAGGAATACGGCTGGCCGGTATCCGTATACGCGCGGCCGGAGGACGTTCTGGGCGCGGAAGCGGTGCGCGCGTTCTATTGCGAGAGCCCGGAAGCGTCGCTCGAGCGGCTCAGACAGCGCTGTGCGGAGCTTGTGCCCTCCGCGGGCGAAAAGCAGATACTCAGGTTTCTGAGTGGAGTATGACGGGATAAGCAGAGGTCCCGGCAACGGAGTGATTTTTTTATGAATATGCTGCAAGTAAGCGACCTTATGCGGACCGGCAAAGCCATACCCGCAAAGGATCAGATCAGACTGATAGTCTCTCTGTCGATACCGGCCATTCTGGAACAGCTTGTAATGACGCTGATGAGCTATATCGATACGGCCATGGTGGGGAGCCTTGGATATATGGCCACCGCGTCCATCGGCGTGGTCTCGACCACGATATGGCTGCTCAACGGCCTGGTCAGCGCCGCCGCCGTCGGTTTTTCCGTGCAGGTGGCGCAGTATCTCGGCGCGGGCCGGGAAAGGGACAGCCGGGATGTGCTCTGTCAGGCCGTTCTGTTCAACGTGGTTTTCGGTGCCGCGCTCTCCGCGCTGTCCGTACTGCTGGGACAATGGCTGCCAGCCCTTTTGGGCGCGGAAGAATCGATCCGGCCATACGCAAAGACATATTTCTGCATAGTGTGCGCTTTTTTGCCCTTCAGCATGGCCTCGGCCATGTATTCCAGCATCTTTCGGTGCAGCGGGAATGTTATTATTCCGAGCATTATGAACGTCGGCATGTGCCTGCTGGATGTGATATTCAACTTTTTGCTGATATATCCGACCAGACAGATAGGCGGCTTCACCGTCTGGGGAGCGGGTCTCGGCGTCGGAGGAGCGGCTCTGGGCACGGGGCTGGCGCAGGCCTGCGTCGGACTGGTCCTGCTTGTTCTGCTGATGAAGCGCAAGGGTCCTCTGCGCCTGCGCGGGGATGAACATTGGCGTTTTACAAAGGTCTGTATGCATAACGCGCTCACACTGGCCGTACCGGCCGCGCTGGAGCGGACGGCGCTTTGCCTTGCGCAGATCGTCATGACATATGTCGTCACAGGCATGGGCGCGGTTTCCGTGGCGGCAAATTATGTGGCCGTCCAGACAGAGAGTATCTGTTATCTTCCGGCCTATGGCATTGCCACGGCGGCCACGGCGCTCGTCGGCCAGAGCATCGGGGCCGGGCGCACGGACATGGCAAAGCGTTTTGCCTATGGCACGACGGCGCTCGGCTTTGGCCTGGCGATAATAATGGGCGGCGTCATGTTTCTGTGCGCGCCGGTCCTGACCGGGCTTTTAACGCCGGAGACGGAGGTGATCGAGCTCAGCGCGCGCCTTCTCAGGATAGTGGCGTTTTCCGAACCACTGTTTGCGGTGAGCATCGTTGCCACCGGTGCGCTCCGCGGAGCGGGCGACGGGAATGGGCCGTTTCTCATAAACCTGTTCAGCATGTGGGGAGTCCGCGTTCTGGTGGTACTGGTCGCTACGCGGCGTTATGGCGTCGTCGGCATATGGGCCACCATGGCCGTTGAACTGTCCGTGCGCGGGATACTGTTTCTGATACGTATTGTGCGGGGCAGCTGGATACGCATAAAGGCCTTGAGCTGATAAGGGGCGAAAACGGATACTAGGATTTCCGAGCGGAGGATGACGGGATATGGAATTTATTCAGCTGGAATATTTCAAGGAGGTCGCGCTGACCGGCAGCGTTACAAAGGCGGCGGAAAACCTGCACATGACGCAGCCCGCGCTCAGCCGCAGCATCGCGCGGCTGGAAAAGGAGATCGGCGCGCCGCTTTTTGACCGCCGCTGCCGCAGGCTGGAGCTCAACACCTACGGGCGGATGTTCCTTGGCACGGCGGAGCTGGCGCTCGGCCAGCTCGAAGCGGGGGTCGAGAACATACGCGGACTGTACCGCCGCGAAAACAGCGTTCTCTCCCTCGCCTGTTCGGCGGAGGACTTTCTTGCCGACATGCTCATCGGCTTTTCCGCAAAGTATCCGGATATCGGGATACGCCAATACCGTCATGCCGACGAGGACATGGAAAAATATCTGCTCAGTCAATCGATAGAGGTCGGACTGAGCATGAACAGGCTCGATTCGGACAAGCTCGCGGGAGAGGTCATCTCCCGCTCGGAATACGTTCTGGTGTGCTCAAAAAGGCGCGGTCTGCCGGAAACGGTGTCGCTCTCCGCGCTGAGGGACGAGGGCTTCATCTGTGACGAGAGCAGGCTCGACGGCAAAAAGCTTACGGAGATATGCTCCGGGATCGGCTTTTTGCCGCGCATAACCCACGAAGCGGAGCACGCAAAGCTGCTTTATGAGCTGCTCTGCGCGGATGCGGGGCTGATGGTGCTGCCGCGTCCCGCGTTTTATACGCTGTGCGTGCGCTATGGCGGCGGCGAGATATCCATGCATACGATCGGGGAGCGGCTGCCGGAGGCGGAGGTGCATGTGTTCTGGCTGCGCGGGCACACACTGTCGCAGAGCGCCGTTCTGTTTGTCGATTACATCCGGGAGATAATGTCCCGCGAGGCAAAAGTCATATGATCTTAAAGTAATGATATCCTGCATATCCGGCATTTGCTTTGCAGCGCGCGGAAGGATAAAATGGTCTCAGGAAAAGTACATTACGGAAAGGAACGGTCAGACATGATAAAGAACGAAAAATACCCGCATGTTTTTCAGCCGCTGAAGGTCCGCGGAGTGACCTTCAAAAACCGCCTTGAGTATTCCCCGACCGTCGTTCTCAAGTGCAGCCCCGAGGGAGAAGTGACCGAGGAGATGATCGAATACGTCCGCTGGCAGGCAAAGACCGGCGCGGCCTATGTCACGATCGGCAACACGCCCGTCGTCCACGCCGATTCCTCCGCCTGGCTCTGCGAGCTGAACGTGACGGAGGACCGGTGCATCCACGGCATCAATCAGCTCGTTCTGGCCGCACGGAAATACGGCGCGGAGCTGTCCGTGGAGCTGGCGCACGCGGGCCGCGGCTCGAAGGCGACGCCGGGGAACCCCGCGCTCGCGCCCTCCGACGTGCCGCTCAACGGCGGGTCGCTCGGCTACATAAAGCCCATGAACCGCGAGGACATGGACTTCATCCGCGACCAGTATGTTCAGTGCGCCGTGCGCTGCAAAAACGCCGGACTGCGCGTTATCATGATCCACTGCGCCCACAACAACCTGCTTGCGCAGTTCATCTCCCCGCTGTCCAACCACCGGACGGATGAATACGGCGGCAGCCTTGAAAACCGGATGCGCTTCCCGCTCGAGGTGCTCAGAGCCGTGCGCGAGGCCGTGCCGGATATGGTCATCGAGTGCCGCGTCTCCGCGCAGGAGGATATCGAGGGCGGGCTTGAGCTGCCCGAGTCCCTTGAGTTTATGGAGAGGGCGCAGGAATATGTCGATATCATGCATGTTTCCCGCGGCAACATCTTCTTCAACTACGGCTCTACCTTCACGATACCGACCTTTTTCAAGGGCCGCCGGCTCAACGTCGCGTTTGCGGCGGAGGCGAAAAAGCGTCTGCATATCCCCGTTGCCGTCGTCGGCAACATAACCAGCCTTGCGGAGGCCGAGGAGATAATCGGGTCCGGAAAGGCGGACATCGTCGTTATGGCAAAGGCCTATATGGCGGATAACGAGATCATAAGCAAGTCCCTCGACGGGAGGGTGGAGGACATCCGTCCCTGTCTGCGCTGCGACTGGTGCGGCACGGCGAATACCTACGGCCTGTCCATGCGCTGCGCGATAAACCCCGAGCTGGGCTTTGAAAACTCCCGCGCGGTGCTTCTGCCCGAGGCGGAGCGAAAGCGCGTCATGGTCGTCGGCGGAGGTCCGGCGGGCATGATGGCCGCGCAGACTCTGCGCCGCCGCGGCCACGAGGTCACGCTGTATGAAAAGACGGACAGGCTCGGCGGACTTATAAACGACGCCTCCGCGCTGCCGTTCAAGGAATATATGCGGCTCTATCTCGACTGGGACATCCGCCAGACGGAGAAATGCGGCGCGAAGCTCGTTTTCAACACCGAGGTCACGCCGGAGCTGGTCGAGCGCGAAAACCCGGACGCCGTCATCGTCGCGGCCGGTTCGCGGTATTGGCAGCCGGATATCCCCGGCATCGATGGGGAAAAGGTGATGTATATCGCGGATGTCGATCACGGGCGCGCCGAACCCGGAAAGAGCGTCGTCATCTGCGGCGGAGGAATGGCGGGCATGGAGTGCGCCGTATATCTCAGCGAGCAGGGCAGGGACGTCACGATAATAGACATGATCCCGACGGAGGCCTTCGGCGGCACGAACGCCGGCTTCAACAGCGTCGAGATCGACTACCGGCTGAACCGGCAGGGCGTAAAGCGCTTCGGCGGCAGGCGCATAACCGCGTTCACGCCCGAGGGCGTAAGGACGGTCGACAGCGCGGGCAGAGAATATGTCTATCCCGCGGATAACTATATCATTGCGATGGGCGTGCGTCCGGAGGACGGGCTGGCAAGGACGCTTCAGGGGCTGTATGCCGGCGGCGTTTATGTCGTCGGCGACTGCGCCGGAACGGGGCGGCTGATAGCGGACGCGAACCATGACGCATACAACGCGGCGATGATGATATGAAAGGGTGACGTATATGAAGAGATTTGAAGGAAAAACCGTGATAGTGACCGGAGGGGCTTCCGGCATCGGAAAAACGACCGCGCTCATGTTCGCAGCCGAGGGCGCGAACGTTGTCATAGCCACCTCCACGATAGTCGGCCGCGCGCAGGAGCTGGCCGAGAGGATAAAAAGCGAATACGGCGTCGGGGCCATCGGCCTGCGCTGCGACGTGCGCGTCGAGGCCGACGTTGAGGCAATGGTGAAGGCCGCAGTGGACGCCTTCGGCAGGATAGACTTCGCCTTCAACAACGCGGGCGTCGGGCCGGACGGCGTTACCATCCCGCTCGCGCCGCTGACCGAGGTCACGGAGCACGACTGGGACTGGGTAATGGACGTGGACTGCAAGGGCGTTTTCCTCTGTATGAAGCATGAGCTGCGCGTCATGCGCGGCCAGGGCTTCGGCTGCATTGTGAACACGGCCTCTACCGCCGGGATGAAGGCCATGCCCGGCTTCGGGGCCTACGGCCCGGCAAAGGCGGGGCTCATCCAGCTTACCAAGGCCGCGGCCTGCGAGAACCGGGAGGCGGGCATACGCTGCAACGTCGTCTGCCCCGGCCCGACCAGCGGCACTGGCATGTTCGAGCGCATGTTCGTCCAGTCGCGCAAGGACGAGCCGGAGGACGTGGACGCGCCGCCGATGGATTTCCGCAAGCCCGAGGATGTGGCGCAGGTCGTTCTGTGGCTCTGCTCGGAGGAGAGCCGCTATGTGAACGGCAACGTCGTCACCGCGGACGGCGGTATGGACATCATCTGACCGATACACGGCGCACCGGCTAAGAGCGGCAGAAAGTCAAGCAAGTGCAACACCTAAATCATGGAATATCTCAGCAGGCGAACGCCAACCGAGGCATTTTCTG
>CAKSXP010000033.1 GCA_934515035.1 uncultured Oscillospiraceae bacterium | reverse complement strand
TCCCTGTCCTCTCCGCCGTAAAATTCGAGCTCGATGCGGCCCTTTTTCCGCCCATCGACAAGGCGGACCTTGCGGCCGAGTATGTTTTCCAGCGTTCGTTCGACCTCTTTGGCGTAGTCGACACGTATTTTCCCGTCGTCCTGGGGTTCCTTCGGTTCCTCCGGCTGCTTTTGCAGCTTTGCGGCGAGCGCTTCCGTCTGGCGCACAGACAGGCCCTGCTCGATTATGCTCTTTGCCGCCGCAAGCTGTATTTCCGGGGAAGTTATCGGGATGAGCGCGCGCGCGTGGCCCGCCGTAAGTTCGCCGGTCTCCACGAGCTTCAGCACCTCGGGCGAAAGAGCCAGCAGCCGCAGGGAATTGGCGACCGCGGGGCGCGATTTTCCAACGCTTTCCGCCGCTTCCTCCTGCGTCATGCCGTATTCGTCCATCAGAGTTTTGAAGCCTTTTGCCTCTTCTATCGGGTTCAGGTCCTCTCTCTGGAGGTTTTCGACCAGCGCAAGCTCCATCGCGCGGCGGTCGTCCGCCTCGATAACGCGCACCGGCACCTCCTTGAGCTCCGCAAGCCGCGCTGCTCTCCACCGGCGTTCGCCCGCGATGATCTGATAATACCCGTTTTCGAGCCTGCGGACGGTTATCGGCTGTATCAGCCCGTATGTTCTTATGGAGTCGGCCAGCTCCGCCAGCGCTTCCTCGTCAAAGTTTGATCGCGGCTGGTCCTGCCGTGGCTCGACCTTTGATATAGGGAGCTTCTGGGTGTCTTTATCGGAGGCTTTCGCCGTTTCCTCGCCAAACTATGCTCCCATTCCTCTTCCAAGTCCTTTTTTACCTTTATCAGCCATATTTGACCTCCGGTATTATTTCTTTGCCTTTTTTCTTTCCCGCCAGAGAAGTTCGCTGGCAAGCTTATAGTATGCGCGCGAGCCCGTGGACATTCTGTCATAGGCGATGACCGGCTTTCCGTGGCTCGGCGCTTCGCTCAGGCGCACATTGCGCGGCACCATTGCCTTATATACCTGGTCACCGAAGTATTTGCGGACCTCGTCCACGACCTGTGTTGACAATTTGAGCCGCCCGTCATGCATCGTCATGACGATGCCCTCGATCTCAAGCGCCGGATTGAGCTTTTTCCGCGTCATTTCTATCGTCGTGAGCAGGTCCTTTATGCCTTCGAGCGCAAAGTATTCGCACTGCACGGGTATCAGGACGCTGTCTGCCGCGACAAGCGCGTTGATCGTGAGCAATTCGAGCGACGGCGGGCAGTCAATAAGTATGAAGTCGTATTTATCCCGGAGCTGTTCCAGCGCGCGTTTGAGAACATATTCGCGCTCTTCGACCTCGACAAGCTCCACCGTTGCGCCGGAGAGCTGGGTGTTTGAGGGGATCAGATCGCCGTAAGCCGTTTTGATGAGCACAGTATCCGGCGATTCTCCGTTTATGAGCATGTCGTATATGTTCGGTTCCGCGTCCTTGTCCGCGCCGAGACCGGAGGTGCAGTTGCCCTGCGGGTCCATATCGCAGTAGAGCACGCGCTTTCCGCGGCCGCTGAGAACGCTTCCGAGGTTTATGCATGTCGTTGTCTTGCCAACGCCGCCTTTTTGATTGGCTATCGCTATTACCTTTCCCATAGCTTTTCTCCCGTTTTTTATCTGTGAAAGATTATAGCAGTATTTGAGCCGCATTTCAACGTATATTTGAAATTGTTTCACGTGAAACATCGGAAAGTGCTTTCTCCGAATGTTTCACGTGAAACATTCAGCCTATCAGCATATCAACGTCCGCGATAGTCAGGCCGTCGTGCAGCGCCATATTGATGCCATACGCGATGAGCCGCGCAATGTCATGGACGTTTGCGTCAATGTCCTTCGGTGTTACTATCATCCCGGCATTCTCAACTCCGTACAACTTCGGGGCGTCCGGAACAAAATTGCGAACCAGCGTTGCGGCGTCTACCACCGTCGGGACACCGAGGGCGATGACCGGAACACCGAGCGTCTCTTCGTTGAGCGCGGCGCGGCCGTTGCCGATACCGGAACCCGGTATGACGCCGCTGTCCGCGAGCTGGACTGTGCGGCAGAGCCTGTCGATCTCGATGGCGGCAAGTGCGTCGATAGCGATAACGCAGGCCGGGTGCATGAAATTAACGATAGATTTGATTATATCCGCGCTCTCCAGCCCGGTCGTGCCCAGAACGCCGCTGCAAAAAGCAGCCACCTCTCTGAACGAAGCAAAATGCTCCGGACTGCGCTCGCGCAGATGTCGGGTCGCCAGTACGCCGTCGATCACCTCCGGTCCGACCGCATCCGGAGTTACCGCGCGGTTGCCCAGACCGACAACAAGAACGCCGCCGTCCTTGGGCATAGCCGCCAGTCCGCGGAGCTGCCCGGCAAGAATATTCGCCGCTGTTTCAAAAGAATTCTCCTCGCGGCGGAGAAAGGCGCCGACTTCGAGGGTGATATACTCTCCAATTGGTTTACATAATACCGACGACGCTTCTTCCGACTCAATTTTGATCGTGGTCAGGCGGAAGCCGTCCTGCTCCTGCTCGCTGACGGCCACGCCACTGAGGTCGGCGCGCGGGTTATTGATGCGGTTGAGCTCGACCGCCATATCTGTCCTGTACATTTCGCTCATAAACGCCTCCATATATTGTGTTGAAAATGTCTGTGTTTAGAATATCTTGCGCGTTTCCGGAAAAAGTATGTTTTTTAAATTTTAGAGTGAAAAAACTCTTGATTTTTTGCGGATATAATGTTATTATTATCATCCGCGGGTCTGTATAGACACGACTTTTATAGGAGGAGGTGGCGAATAAGCAATGCCCAACATCAAGTCTGCTGCCAAGAGAGATCAGCTCGCAAAGGCACGCAATGCTGCGAACAAGGCCAAGAAAAGCGAACTCAAGACACTCATCAAGAAGTTCGACGCCGCTGTTGCCGAGGGCAACCGCGAGGCAGCCGTCAGCACCTATAAAGTTGCTGTCAAGGCCGTCGATCGCGCTGCTGCGCGCAATCTGATTCACAAGAACAATGCAGCCCACAAGAAGTCCAGCATGACCGTTACGCTCAACGGAATGGCTCAGTAACTTCAGCTGCTTATAAGGGTGCGCACCCCTTAGAAAAAACCCCGCGTCCGATAATGGACGCGGGTTTTTTTGCTTTTTCTGTTTCACAATAAGCCGAAATGGTTATGATTTTCTTAAAAACCGGGAAAGACGCTTGACAATTGCGCTATATATCTGTATAGTGCGTACTAAGTGAACTAACACGCATATAGAGAGGGCGGAAGACATGTCGGAGCTATATACAAATAATCAGCACTACGCAAGGCGCGCACGCACACGCCGCCGCAGCAAGCTCCCGGCGATGCTGTTCATACTGCTGATCGCCGCGGGACTTCTCACATTCGGGATACTTTTTATGCGAGACCATCTCCTTTTCGGCACATCTGCCGTGAGCGCCGCGAAAAACGGCCAGTTCGATATCGACTTTGAAGAGCTTTCGGAGCAGTGCGCAGACTCCGAAAACTCGTTCCAGGCTTCGGAGAGCGACCTTCAGGCTCTGCACGACACAGCGGAGGAAAACCCGAAGTACCGCCGGGAGATAGAATTTCTCGCAGCGCACATAAGCGCATACTCTCAGGACGCGGTCAACACCGCTGTCATCTCGCCGGAAAAGACCTCGTTTGTGCTGCTGGAGCCGTTTGCGGAGCGCACCTACGGCAGCGTCAGGCTCGATCCTTCCGAAACGAAGGGCGTGCCGTTTCTGCTGCAATATGACAGCCGCTGGGCGTTTCACCCCTACGGCAGCTCCGTCATGGGCTATACCGCCTGCGGACCGACCTGTCTTTCCATGGCGGCTATCGGCGTGACCGGCGACGGCAGGTACGACCCGGTATATGTCTCCGATTTTGCGGAGAAGGCGGGCTATTATGTCTGGGGCACGGGCACGTCGTGGCTCCTGTTCACGGACGGCGCGGCGGACCTCGGGCTGACCGGGGTCATCATTCCCGCCGATGAATCCGTCATGCGCTCGCGGCTCGACGCGGGAGAGGTTCTGATAGCCTCAATGACGGCGGGCGACTTCACGAAAAACGGCCATTTCATCGTCATACATGCCTACGGCGGCGCGGGCTTCAGCGTCTATGACCCGAGCAGCGTGGAACGAAGCGGCCGGAGCTGGAGCTTCAGCAGTCTCCAGAGCCAGATGGCGCAGCTCTGGAGCATATCAGACTGACGGAAAGCGGCGGGACATGAGTTCATGTCCCGCCGCAGTTTTATTGTTCTTATATGGCGCTCACTTTTCCGCGGTTATAACGCCGCAGCTGCCGCTCTTATAGCCCTCGAAATGCAGGCTTACCAGTCCCTCGGGTGTCTCGAGCTCGAGATCGATGTCGACAGGCTCCGCGCCGGACAGCGCGTCGAGCGCGCATTTGCGCAGATAGGCCAGATGTTCGATGCCGAGAGGCCACGACGCATGGCTGGGGTAGATCACGTCAAAGCTGTCGCTGATCGACGAGAGCTTGTCCAGACTGGCCAGATAATCGTGGACGTCGGAGTCGGGGTTTTGCAGGAACACCGGCTGCGTCATGACGGTGTCGCCGGAAAACAGCATACGGTTTTCAACGTCCAGCAGTGCGATGGAGCCGGGGGAGTGGCCGGGGATGTGGATTATCTTCATGCGGCGTCCGCCGAGGTCGATGACCTCTCCGTCGAACAGGGGGTGCACGTCGAGATCCTCGTGGCCCGGCTGGCTCAGAAGCTCGCCGACCTCGCTCTCGTGTATCCAGATCGGGCTCCAGAGCCGGTCGCCGCCGGTGTGGTCGCCGTGGTAATGCGTGTGCACCATCGTAACGGGCAGCTCGGTCAGCTCTCGCACCTTTTCGGGCAGCCAGCTGCCGTCGAAGCCGGTATCCAGCAGCAGAGCGTGCTTTTTTCCCGCGATCAGGTAAAGGTTGACGCCGCCGTTTTCGTCAAAGAGCCATGTATTAGGTGCGATTTCGTGTACAGTGACAGCCATATTGCATTTCTCCTTATCGGGTGTATGCGTCGGCCTTTACGGGATCCACGTATTCCTCCAGCTCGCGGAAGGTGATGCAGCGCCCGCCCTCCTCGTATATCGTGCGGACGATGTCGGCGAAGGGTATCTTCGTCATCATCGGGTCGTCGATGCCGTGGAAAACAAGGACCATCACCTTTCCGGTGCAGCGGGCAAGCTCCGCGCGGAGGTCGTCTGTGCTTTCCGGGTCGGAGTGCGGCACGCACAGCGGCGTATCGACATAGGGGTCGTAGAGCGCGTCGCCCAGCCGCTTCGGCGAAACGCCGTAAAGGTCGCCTCTTCCCCAATGATATCCCGTTTCGCGCATGAGGTCAAGTATTTCGGGCGTATAGCCGCCGCCGGGCGCGCCGAAAACGGTGGGACGCGGGATGCCGTACTGCGCGCAGCGCTCCTCAATGCCGCGTATCTCCGCGAGCTTGCCGTTCCTGTCGAGGGACCGGAACTCGTTGAGGTGGTTCAGCGAGTGGTTGAGCACCTCATGGCCGCGGTCGGAAAGCTCCCTTATCTGTTCCCATGTCATATAGAGGCTCTTGTCCCAGAAGCCGTTGCCGCCGAAAAAGCCCCCGGCGCACTCCGCGACGAAGAGATTCGCCTTTCCGCCGTATTTCTCAAGCTCGGGGCAGGCGACGGTGTAGTGGTCAAGGGTCGCGTCGTCAAAGGTCATGAGGACACATTTGTCCGGGATCGGCTTTTTGACGGGGTCGGCCGCGCGCAGCGCACCGGCAAACTCCGCATAGCCGAAGCCGAAAAGCTCCTTCATCAGCCCGTCGGGGACCTGTTCGCCCTTCATCAGCCCCGCGATGACCCGCGCGCGCTGTTCGATCTCGGGTCCGGGCATGACGGGGCCGGAGCCCGGCTCGGGCATCGGGTCGCCCGGCATCGGCGGCGCGGGACGCGGCGGGAACGCCTCGACCCATTCGTCGCGCATCGTGTCGAGCGAGACATAGCGGTCCGGCTCGAGAAGGCGCGACAGGCGGTCGCGCTTGTTTATCGCTCTTACAAGAGAATTGATATCCATTAGTATCTCTCCTTGTTACTTTAGAATTACGCCCAGGTGCATGACAAGATCGGGCGTTTTGAGCTTGTCGAAGCGCTCGTCCATCTCGCCCCTGACGGCGACGAGGTTCGCAAGCTTTCCGGGTTCGATCGTGCCCTCCTCGTTTTCGATGTGCAGCGCCTTCGCCCCGCCCAGCGTGGCATAGCGGATAATGTCCCGCTCGGGTATCCCGGCCTGCCGCATCTGGCGCATCTCCGCCGCGGGGATGCAGGCGTCGCGCTCAACATCCGGGCTGAAGATGAAGTCCGTGCCGACGCATATCTCTCCGCCGGCGTTGTGGATGCGGACAAGGTTTTCGAGTATGCCGCGCCGTCTTTCGGCCTCGCGCCGCGCCATCTCCTCCGGATCGATCTTCGGCGCGACCTTGATCTCCGCGCCCTCCGGCAGAGGACGTACAGCCTCCGGATCGCCTATCGTCGTGTGGAAAACAACGCCGCGGCTGATGCATTTGCGCAGAAGCTCCTCGCTGATCGGGTCGTCGGGCGTGTGCGCGGCCTCGTCAACGCCGCACTCGACGAGCCAGCGGAGCGTTTCGCTCTTGCCAAGGTGCGCCGCGACCCACATGCCGTGGCTGTGCGCGCGGCTGCATATCGCCCTGACCATATCGGGACTGAGGCAGGGCCGCCCCTCCATAATGCCGATCTTGATGCAGCGGCTGCCGTTTTTGAACTGATATGTCACGGCGTCGGCGGCCTGTTCGGGCGTTTCGATGATGATGCCGACCTTTGCGTCCGGATCGGGTCCGCAGCCGTAGCCGCCGTCCACGTCGATGTACTTTGCCGCGGGGATGACGCGGGCATATTCGGGCGCTTTCTTCGTTTCCAGCCATTCGATGAAGTCCCCGGCCGGGAGCGGACAGAGCATACCCAGCTCCATGACCGCGGAGACGCCGTTCTTTGCCCAGGCGCGAAGGGCGGAGTCGTCAAACCGGTCCGGCGCGACGGCAACATGGACGTGGGAATCGATGAAGCCGGGGAAAAGCGTATATCCCTCCAGGTCGAGAACGCGGGCTCCCGCGTCGTCAAGGCCGGGGCCGACGCCGGTTATCCTGTCGCCGTCAATGAGTACATCCAGCCGCTGCCTGTCGTGCAGAGCGTCGTATACCACGGCGTTTTTGATAAGCGTTTTCATTGCGATTGCCTCCCTATCCTATTATCCTGCATTTACTATATTATCCTCACTTTGCGGCTGTCAAGCGAAAAGGCACATGTTCCGTTTTTCGGCTCAAAACGCGGCGAAACCGGCTCTCCGGCACTATCCGTTTGGGTAGTGCCGCGGTAAAAAAAGCGGCCCCTCCCGAAACGGGAGAGGCCGTGTGCGTTCCCAAATGGTTTTTCAAACGAAAGACAGGCGAAGCGGTCCGCATCCAAGGACGGGCAGCCCGTCAGCGCTTTGCCAGAAGCTCCTGATATTTCTTTTTGCGGAAGAAATAGACCAGAAACACCAGCGAGAGGAAAGACGTCAGGCAGCAGCCGATGAACATCGCGTCATAGCCCAGCGCGTCGATAACAATGCCCCAGAGCACCGCGCCCGCGCCGTTTGCGATATCGTTGGACATCTGGTAGGTGCCGCTGGCCGCGCCGCGGCGGTTGGCGGGGGAGAGCTTGACGGCGGCGGCCTGCATTATCGGGTTGCTCGTGCCGTTGCCGAGGCCTATCATAAAGCCCGCGATGTATATTCCGACAGCGCTGCGGGCCATTATCATAATGACAAAGCCGAGGATATTGACGATAAGAGCCGGAATGCCGACGGCAAGCTCGCCGTAGCGGTCGGTGAGCTTTCCGGTGAACATGCGCGTTACGAGCATCGCAACGGCGATGAAAACAAAGAGCAGGGCAATGTTGTCAATGCCGCGATAGTCGGCATAGAGAACGGCGAAGGAGTTTATCGCCGCCCATGAGGTGCAGTTGAAAAGCTGTACGAGCGTCGCGGGCAGCGCGCGCTTTTCAACGATGCGGGACAGGCCCCTGTATTCGGAAAGGTCCTTTGCGTTTCCCGCCTTTTTCTGGCGCTCCATCTTTTCCTTATAGAACGGGAGCCTTTCATAGCGGAGGAAGAGGGCGAGGACGAGTCCCGCCAGAACGACGGCCGTTGACGCCCAGACGACTGGCATATAGCTCGTCCCGACCATCAGCGGCAGCACGATGGAGGGGCCGATCGCCGTTGACAGCGAGTAGCCGAGACCCAGATAGCCGACGCCCTCGCTCATTTTTTCCTCCGGCAGGACATCCGCGCCGGCGGCGTTGTCGGCGGTGGTCGCAACGGCATAGCCGAAGCCCTGAAGTCCGCGGAAGATGATGAGCAGGCCCGCTATCGGAAAAATGCCAAAGCAGAAGATCGAAACGGCAAACACGACGCAGCCGAAAATAAGCACCTTTTGGCGCCCTCTTCTGTCCGAGAGGTCGCCCGCGACGAGGCGCGCGACAACGGCCATGACCGCAAAGGCCGCGTTCAGCCAGCCGCTGAAGGTCGCGGAGCCGAACAGCGAATAGATATACCGCGCCATCGTGCTGTTTATCATGCTCATGGCAAGGCCGACAAACAGCGTTATGACGGCTGCCAGCATGAAATGTCGGTTCCAGATCTTTTCTTTTGAGGGTTCGTGCAAAGGTATCAACTCCAAATTTGTCAGAATAGCGATAAAATGATAAGATGTATTGTATAATACACCTGTGTTGAGCAAAAGGAAATATATAATTTTAAATTTTATATTTTACATTCAGCCGCGGATGTTCTATAATTACTTAGTTAGTCAACTTGTAATACATATCATAATTAGGAGGAAGTACATTGACAAAGAACAGGGAAAAGCTGTGGAGCGGATATTTTATTCTCTTCATGATCCTCAGCTTTATTGTGAGTACGGTCGTTTTTCTGCTGGATAATGTCCTGTCGATATACGCAAACGACGTCTGGGGCTCCAAAAGCGGCGGCGGTCTGCTGACCACCACGTTCACCTTCGGCGCTATCGTCGCAACGTCCGCCTGCGGCGTTATCATCGACCGCACCGGAAGAAAGCGCGCCATCGTCTTCGGCTATGCGATGTATACCGTCGGCATGACCGTGATGTGCCTTACGACGGCTCCGGGTCTGGTTTATATCGCCCGCGTGCTCCAGGGCATAGGCAAGGGCGTTGTCGGCGTTTCGATCTCTTCCGCCGTCGCCGATATCCTGCCGAAGTCCAGAGTGGGCGAGGGCATGGGCTATTACGGTCTCGGCTCGACACTTGCACAGGCTGTCGGTCCGTCCCTCGGCCTTGCACTGATAGACGGCGGCAACTATAACCTCACCTTTATCGTCTGCGCGGTATGCTTCGCCGTCTGCCTTGTCGTGTCGTTCTTCATCAACTATGAGAAGAAATACGGCCTCACGCACGGCGCGGGCTCCGCCGCAGCCAAACCCGCGGACGCAAAGTATCACGGCGTATGGAAGCTCTTTGAAAAGGCCGCGCTGCCCGCAACGCTGGTCATGTTCATGTACGGCGCCGGATGCACGCCGATACTCATCTACATAACCCTTTACGCAAAGGACGTTCTCTCCGTCGGAAACGCCGGACTCTACTTCATCATTGCCGCCGCCGCGATGCTCATCACCCGCTTCACGATCGGCAGGGTCATCGACCGGCGCGGCGTGCTCGGCGTTATCATCCTCGGCAACGTGCTGGGCATAGTCTCCAACCTGATGCTGCTCGTTTTCAAAACTTCCGCCTGCTATTATATCTGCGGCGCGGTATACGGCTTTGCCACCGCGATGATCTATCCCGCGCTTCAGGCCGCCGTTATCATCGACTCTCCGTCCGACCGCCGCGGCGCGGCCAACTCCCTGATGCTGTTCGGCCTTGACTTCGGCATTCTCTGCGCCTCCGCGCTGTTCGGCTTTATCAACGAATATATCGGCTGGGTCGCCGTCTTTGTCGGCGGAGCGGTTTTCTATGCCGTCGGCGTCGTGCTCACGGTCCTGCTGATGTCAAACTCCGCGCGCGCAAAGCGCCGCGAAAAGGCAGGGATAAACTGAGATGGCAAATACGAACTCCGCAAAAAAGGGTCCAAAGCTCTGGACGAAATACTTCATACTCATCTGCTGTATGGGTCTGTTCACCAGCCTTGTCATGCGCCTGCTGGACAACACTCTTGCGATATATGCAAACGACGTCTGGGGCTCCAAGAGCGCCGGCGGCCTGCTGACCACCACGTTCACCTTCGGCTCCATAATCTCCAGCGCGCTCTGCGGCAGCGTCATCGACCGCACGGGCCGGCGCAAGGCCTTCATCGCGGGCGCCGCGCTCTTTGTTGTCGTCACTATCGGCCTGCTGTTCACAACGACGGAGTGGATCGTTCTTATCATCCGTGCGCTTCAGGGCCTCGGCAAGGCCGTCTGCGTCGTCGCCGCCTCCTCGATGGCGGCGGATATCATCCCCAATGAGCGCATGGGCGAGGGCATGGGCTATTATGGCCTTGGAAACACGCTTGCAAACGCCTTCGGCCCGGCGCTCGGCATCGCGATGATATCGACCGGAAGCTATGACCTCATGTTCTCGTGCTGCGCCGGGTTCTATGTCGTCGTTATCATCATGGTCATGTTCGTTGACTATGAGAAAAAGGGCGGCTCCGCCGGACGCGCTGCGGCCCCTGCCGCGCAGACCGGAAAGCCTTCGGGCAAATACCGCGGCGTCTGGGTCTTTTTTGAAAAGAGCGCCATTCCCGTTTCGGTCGTCTCCTTTTTCGGCTCCGCCGGAACGGTCTGCATCCTCGTCTTTCTGACGCTCTATGCAACGGACGGCCTCGGGATAGAAAATCCCGGCCTGTTCTTCACCTTCTCCGCCGTCACGATGCTCGTCACGAGAATGGTCATCGGCAAGGTCGTGGACCGCCACGGCGTCGTTATCTCCATCGTTCCGGGCATTCTGCTGTCGATCATAATGTATCTGCTTCTTGCCTTTGCCGCGCCGCACAGCTATGCCGTGTTCCTCGCCTGCGGGGCGATATACGGCGTGTCGATGAGCATGTTCTATCCCGCGCTCCAGGCCGCGGCCGTCGTTGACGCCCCGGCCGACCGCAAGGGCGTTGCTAACTCAACGCTGTTTTTCGGCCAGGATCTCGGCATACTCTGCGCCTCCGCGGTGCTGGGCTGGATCCTTGAAGGGCTGGGTTATGTCCCGATGTTCCTCAGCGGCATAGTGCTCTTTGCCGTTTCGATCGTGCTGGGCGTCGTTCTCATGAACAACAGGGCCCGCGCAAAACGCAGAAAAGAATACGCCGTCGACTGATCCGCGGCACAGAAAACGCCTCCGTCCGCCCTTTCACAGGGCGCCCGGAGGCGTTTTTTACGTTATTCCGCTGCCGGCGCCGCGGGCTGTTCGCAGAGCCGTTTCCTCACATAGTCCGTGAAGGACCGGAGATATTTCTTTTTGTTTTCGCTTTTCCAGAACATGACCAGGCTGGGCAGCTCCGCCCCGGTCTCGAGATCCAGCCGCACGCATCCCGTTACGTAGTTATAGGTCATCGCCTTCGGCAGAAGCGCGACGCCGGAGCCCATCTCGACCTGAAGCATCATGTCCTGCCAGGTCTGCACGGCGATGTGGGAGTCGAGCAGGCGTTTGAGCAGGTCGCGCTGCTCGTTGAAGGCCCGCAGGAAATCCTCCGGCGGAGCGCCCTCGAGCGCGATGAACTGTTCGTCCGCAAGCTCCTCCAGCCTGACGGAGCCCCGGTCCGCCAGCCGGTGGCTGGGCGGCACCAGAACGCAGTATTCAAGATCGTCCACGGTTATGGTCTCAAGACCGTCCGCCGCGTCCGGAAGCAGCGACGAGGACTCGACGCCGACGTCTGCGATGTTCTGCTCCACATATTTGACGACGACGCCCGGTTCGCGCGGGATAAAGGAGACGGAAACCTCCGGATGCAGCCGCCGGAAATCCTTGAAAATGCCGATAAGGGTATGGTTGGAGACGTTTATCATCGCAACGGTCAGCTCCGGAACGTCGCTTCCGGAGGCACGGGAGACCTTGTTTCTCACTTCCCGTATGTTCTCGAGAAGGGCGGGCGCGGCGTCCGCAAGCGCCCTGCCGGCCGGGGTCAGCGTTATCGAGCGGCTCGTCCGGACGAACAGCGGCGCGCCGAACCAGCTTTCAAGCCGGGACATCTGGCGGCCAAGGGAGGAATTGCTGAGATAAAGCGCATCGGCCGCATGTG
>CAKSXP010000032.1 GCA_934515035.1 uncultured Oscillospiraceae bacterium | reverse complement strand
CAGGATAACGTCCTGGATGATGGCCAGAAGGCTGTTCGCTATCCAGTAAATGCCCAGCGCGGCGGGCATGACAAAGCAGATATAGACGCTCATCAAGGGCATAAACAGCATCATGCTCTTCATGCTGCCCTGAGTCTGATCGGTCTGCGGGCTCGAGGAGTTGCTGATCTTCATGCTCAGCCAGGAAAGGAAGGCGGAGATGAACGGGATCAGGAACAGGCCGAGAGCCGGCAGCCATTCGTGAACGTCGCCCCAGTTGACCTTCGTAAAGAAGTTCCACTGCGGCTTGTCGCCGAGATTGAGCCCGAGGAAGCTCCAGTCGATGTCGATGAGCTTGTCCGCGAAGTCGGAGAAAAGCGTTCCGACATCAGCCCAGTTGCTGTGGATAAGCTCGGAAAGCTTTATCTCGGTATAGGCTCCTCCCGTGCCGCTGCCGGAGGCAAAAAGTCCCATAGCGGTGAACTTTTCCGTGACCGCGGCGACCTGGTCGGCCGCAAGGCCCATTATTTTGGTCAGCGGCTGGCGTATGACGCTGTAAAGCGCGATGAGGATGGGAAACGGAATGAGTGACCAGAGACAACCCGACATTGGGTTGATCTTCTCTTCTCTGTAGAGTTTTGCCACTTCCTCCTGATACTTCTGCTTGTTGCCCTCATACTTCTTTTCCAGTTCCTTGAGTCTGGGCGTAAAGCGGCTCATGCGCATCATGCTGCGCTTGCTCTTCATCTGGAACGGAAGCATGATAAGCTTGACCACGACGGCGAACATTATGATCGCAACGCCGTAGTTATTGAAGAGATAGTATAATTGCAGAAGCAACCACGAGAAGGGTTTGGTTATAAATGACATTCGGTCGCTCCAATCTTTGGTTTTTTCTACGGCACGGGGTCGTAGAAATCGTGCACCCCACGGTGAAAGGGGTGGCATCGGCACAGCCGTTTCACGGCGAGCAGGGATCCCCTTGCCCAGCCGTATTTCATCAGGGCCTCAAGGGCATATTCCGAACACGTCGGAACGAAACGGCAGCACGGTTTTGTCAGCGGGGAAATGTTTTTCCGGTAAAATGTCACTAAGGCGATAAGCAGTTTTGTCATCGCTCATCACCTTGAGTAATCTCACCGGAAAACAGCTCCAGCTTTCGGAAAGCGCTCAGAAGCGACTTTTCCAGCGCGCGGTAATCTGCTGTCATCGCCTTCATGCGGGCGACGATCACGATATCGCGGCCAACGGCGAGCTCGTCCTCATGCAGACGGTATATCTCGCGCAGTCTGCGCCGTGTTTTGTTTCTTCTGACTGCCTTGCCGAGTTTGTTGCTGACGGTGAATCCTATGCGGTTTTTGTTCCGCCCTGTCTTGCGGCAATAGACCGCGACCATCGGTGTGACAGCGGTCTTTCCCTTGGAGTAAAGGCGGCGGAACTCGTAATTTTTCGTTAAGGTTTCCGAAAATTTCAAAGTTGCCTCAACTCCGGTAAATGTCTAAAGCTTGGGGACAACTCAGTAGCTGAGCTTCTTGCGGCCCTTTGCTCTGCGGCGGGCGAGGACCTTGCGGCCGTTGGCGGTAGCCATTCTCTTGCGGAAGCCGTGCTCCTTCTTGCGCTGGCGCTTCTTGGGCTGGTAGGTACGAAGCATCTTTTGTGCACTCCTTTCGGTTAGTTATACTCAACGGCGGCAGGAACTGCCGCGGTAGTTGACGTAAAATGTCCGGCGGCGCATGCCGCCGGACTGTTATTATACATTATTGTATGCTGAGGTGTCAATGCTTATTTTCCGGCGCGGCCCGTTTCCGTCACGTCCTTTGCCAGGATGTATCTGTTCAGGGGCTTATACAGCGCTGCGAACACAACATAGCACAGCACGGTGTCGATCAGCATATAGCTTCCGTTATACACAAGAGAATACATCCACGGGCTGGTAAAGGTGATGCTGAACAGCTCCGTCGGGACAAGGATGGCATATATCGTTATGCCGCTTATGAAGTGCACTATGAAGCGCAGAAAAGCGCCGAGCCCGATGCCCCAGAATATTCCGCCCTTTTTGCCGCGGAACAGGCCGCACAGGCCGAGCGGCGCGAAGGCGACGAGATAATCCAGCAGCATCGACTGCCAGCCCCAGGACACCGCGCCGTCAACAAACATCTGGAGCAGGCCGAAAGCGAAGCTGACGAGCACTCCGGGACCAGCGCCCCAGCGGATGGCGAAGAAGAACATCGGTATCATCGACAGATCGACGGAGCCGCCGTTCGGCATCTGCCAGACCTTGGCCGCGTTGAGTGCCATTGCCAGCGCGAGCATGACCGCACCCTCGCAGATGCAGCGAAGCGTCATCTTTTTTCTCATGTTTTTTCCCTCCGAAACAAAAAATCCGCACCCGTATCATCAGGTGCGGACTTGTTTATATTTCGTCCGAAAAAACATCTACCTACGCCGGCATTACCCGGATCAGGTTCCGCACCGACGGTGCAAGGGTACCGGAGCTTCGATTAGCTCCGTCTCAGCCGGGATGACCCAGCGCCCCTTTATTTAATTACAGCAACAATATAACGCAGGACGCGCCGCATGTCAACACAAATTCCGCTCAGGCATCAGTCGATCTTGTAGCCGACGCCGCGAACTGTGCCGATGATGTCGCCGCAGCGCCCGAGCTTTTTGCGCAGGTTCCGCACATGCACGTCGACGGTGCGGGTCTCCCCGTCAAATTCATATCCCCAGACCGTGTCCAGAAGCATATCCCGAGTCAGCACCTTGCCGCGGTTTTCCAGCAGCAGGCGCAGGACCTCAAACTCCTTGAACGAGAGCGAAACGGGCTTCCCGTCGGCCGTCACCGTGTGCTTTTCCACGCTCACGGCAAGACCGCCTGCAAGGTATTCGCTCGGCGCTTCCCTCTCCGGAGCCGTTCTGCGCAGAAGCGCGCGCACGCGGGAGATCAGCTCCATCATGCCGAAGGGCTTGGGTATATAGTCGTCCGCGCCGAGGTCCAGCCCGCGCACCTTTTCAAACTCCGTGCTCTTTGCCGTCAGCATGATGACCGGCAGGCGCTTTGTTCTCGCGTCGGCACGCAGCTTTTTCAGTATTTCCAGACCGTCCTCCTCCGGCAGCATTATATCCAGAAGAACAAGAGACGGCATCTCGGCGCGTATCGCCCGCCAGAACTCGCCCGGCGAGGCAAAGCCCCGCGCCTCCAGCCCCTGGGTCCCGAGCGCATAGGTCACAAGCTCCCGGATATCGGAGTCGTCCTCAACAATATATATCATAGCTTTTCCTCCCGTCACTTCACCTTGACAACAACGTTTTCCTTCCCCGCCAGCTCCTGAAGCTCGCTTATGAACGCCTCATGCGCCAGACACTTCGCGCCGAGGCGCCTGCCCGTGTCCGTAAAATACAGGACCAGCCTGTCCTCGCCGGGGAACATGCTGTGAACGAGCTCCACGCGCCTCATCGCAGGGCAGTCCCTGCCGGGCAGCCGGACATATACCGTAGTTTCGCCCGGTCCGTCGGGCTTTTTCGGCGCTTCGTCCTTCACGTTGTCCGTTATTACTTCCGCCTCGGTTATCGGGCGGATGCTGTCCGCCATGAGCTGCGGCTCCTTTTCATCGCGCAGGGAAATGCGGCCCCTGACGACCACGATGTTGTTGACGGCAAGGTGTTTTCCGCCCGTGTCCAGCGCGCGCTGAAAGGCGAGAAGCTCCATCGAACCGGTATCGTCCTCCAGCTCGATATAAGCCATGAGCGTGTTGTTCTTTGTCGTGCGCGTCCGTGACGAGCCGATGACGCCGGCTATGATAACGGACTGGCCGTCGTGAAAGCGGGTGGGACCGTTCTCCGCGGCAAAGTCGGACATGATGGCGCCTATCGGCACGGCGCCGATGCGGCGCACCGGTTCGCGGTACTGATCCATCGGGTGCCCGGAGAGGAAAAGGCCCGTGACCTCCCTCTCCATCGTCATCATTTCCTGCGCGGAAAACTCCTCCACCTCCGGCAGAACGAGAGCCGGAGCGGCGGCTTCCTCTTCGTCATACATGTCGAACAGGCCCATCTGCCCGGCGACGTTTTTCCTTCCCTCTGCGGCAACTCCGTCAAGCACTTTCTCCGTCACCTGCAAAAGCGCACGCCGCTTATAGCCGAGGCTGTCGAAGGCCCCGGCGCGGATAAGGCTCTCGACGACGCGGCGGTTCAGCTCTCTTCCGTTCATGCGGCGGCAGAACTCGTCGAAGGCGGTAAACGGTCCGCCCCTCTCGCGTTCGGCCATCAGCTCGCGCACGAAGCCGCGGCCTATCCCCTTGACGGCCGCCAGACCGAAGCGTATGTTGCCGTTGGCGACCGTGAAGTCGTCCGCGGACTCGTTGACGTCCGGCGGCAGAACAGAGATGCCCATATCGCGGCACTCGGCAATATATTCCGGCACCTTGCCGTTCATGTCGAAAACGCTCGTGAGAAGCGCCGCCATGTATTCCTGCGGCCAGTGGCATTTCATATACGCCGTGCGGTAGCTCACGACGGCATAGGCCACGGCGTGCGCCTTGTTGAACGCATAGGACGCAAAGTCCAGTATTTCGTCATAGATGCTGTCCGCGACAGCCTCCGGAACGCCGTTGGCGACGGCTCCCGCGATATTGCGCGAAGGGTCGCCGTGGATGAACGCAACGCGCTCGGCGTCTATCGTCGCGTGTTTTTTCTTGCTCATCGCGCGGCGGATCATGTCCGCCTGACCGAGTGAGAAGCCCGCAAGGCGGCGGAATATCTCAATGACCTGCTCCTGATATACGATGCAGCCATAGGTGACGGAGAGGATAGGCTCCAGCAGAGGGTGCTTGTAGCTTATCTTTTCCGGGTGCGCGGAGCACTCGAGAAAGCGCGGTATCGAGTCCATCGGGCCCGGACGGTAAAGCGCTATGACGGCGGTTATATCCTCGATGCTCTTCGGGCGCAGAGCCGTGCATACACCCGTCATGCCCGTGCTCTCGAGCTGGAAAACTCCGCTGGTTTTTCCCGCGGAGAGCATCTCGAAAACGGCGGGGTCATCCTCCGGTGCCTTTGCCACGTCAAAGTCCGGCTCGCGCAGGCGCACCAGCTTCTGCGCGTCCTCGAGCACAGTCAGGTTGCGCAGACCGAGAAAGTCCATCTTGAGAAGTCCCAGCTCTTCAAGCGTCGTCATCGTATACTGGCAGACGACGGACTCGTCGTTTTTGGCCAGCGGGACATATTCATATACCGGTTTTTCGGTTATCACAACGCCGGCGGCGTGGGTAGAGGCATGGCGCGGCATACCCTCCAGCGCACGCGCGGTGTCTATCAGTCCGTGCAGGGTTTCGTCGCCGTCGTACATCTCCCGGAGCGGCTTTGACAGCGCAAGCGCCTCGTCCAGCTTTATGTTCAGTGCCGCGGGGATCTGCTTTGCGACCGCGTCGCACTCGGCATAGCTCACGTTCATCGCCCGGCCGACGTCGCGCACGGCCTGCCGCGCCGCCATCGTGCCGAAGGTCACGATCTGAGCCACGTGGTCCTGGCCGTATTTGCGGGAGACATAGTCTATGACCTCGCCGCGCCGCCTGACGCAGAAGTCGATGTCTATATCCGGCATACTGACGCGCTCGGGGTTCAGAAAGCGTTCGAAATAAAGGCTGTATTTTATCGGATCGACGTCCGTTATATGCAGTGTATAGGATACCACGCTGCCCGCCGCGGAGCCTCGCCCCGGCCCGACGGGTATGCCGTTTCTCTTGGCATAGCCGATGAAGTCCGAAACGATGAGGAAGTAATCGACAAAGCCCATCTGCTTTATCATATACAGCTCGTATTTCAGCTGCGCGCGAAGCTCGTCCGTCCCCTCGCCGTATCTGTCCACAAAGCCCTTTTCGCAGAGCTTCTGAAGATATTCAAAGCTGTCCGTCTCGCCCTCCGGCAGCTGGAATTTCGGCAGGTGATAGTGACCGAATTCAAAATCATAGCTGCAAAGCTCCGCTATCCTGTTCGTGTTCTCAACGGCCTCCGGCAGATCGGGCACGAGAGCGCGCATCTCCTCCTCGGTCTTGAGATAGAACTCGCTGTCGCCGAACTTCATCCGGTTGGGGTCGTCGATCGTCTTGCCGGTCTGTATGCAGAGCAGGACGTCCTGGCTGGCGGCGTCCTCGCGGGTTATATAGTGCGCGTCGTTCGTCACAACGACGGGGATGCCCGTTTCGTCGTGTATGCGGCGCAGTCCGGCATAGGCCGCTCGCTCCTCTTCCAGCCCGTGGTTCTGGAGCTCAAGATAAAACCCGTCGTCGCCGAACATCCCGCGCAGCTCCAGCGCACGGGCCTTTGCGCCCTCATAGTCTCCGCTGATGATCTTCCGCGGTATCTCGCCCGCGATACAGCCGGAAAGGCAGATGAGTCCCTCCGCGTGCTCGCGCAGCAGCCCCCAGTCGATGCGCGGCTTGATATAAAACCCCTCCGTGAACGCCGCGGAGACAAGATAGCAGAGATTGCGGTATCCCGTCTCGTTGCGGCAGAGCAGGATCAGATGGCTGTATTCACTGTCGCGCCCGTGCTCCTTGTCCGTCCGGTTCCTCGGCGCGACATAGACCTCACAGCCGATGATCGGCTTGAGCCCGGCGGCCTTTGCCGCCTTGTAGAAGGCAACGCAGCCGTACATGACGCCGTGGTCGGTTATGGCGATGGCCGTCTGTCCCAGCTCCTTTGCGCGCTCAACAAGCCCCTCGATGCGGCACGCGCCGTCGAGAAGGCTGTATTCGGTATGGACGTGAAGGTGGGTAAAGGCCATTTCTGTATTTTTCCTTTCTGGTTTTTCTTTACGTTAGCTTCGCACTGCCGGATATAAAGGCGGCAGTGCGCCCTATTTTTCCAGAAGCCCGCTCGGGTCAAGCTCCATAAGCTTTTTCAGCCTGTGGCTGAGGCAGGATTTCGTCACCGGGGGATCGGACAGCAGCGCAAGGTCGGCAAGGCTCGCCTCCGGATTTGCAATGCGCAGAAGCGCGGTCTCGTACAGGTGCGGCGGCAGGGCCTCAAGGCCGCACTCCCGGTCGATGCGGCGTATCGCGGCAAGCTGGGCCTGCGCGGCGGAAACGATCTTGTCCGCGTTCGCGCTGTCGCAGTTCACCTTCCTGTTGATGGAGTTGCGCATGTCCTTTTCGACCTTTGCGTTCATGATGTCCATCGCGGCGACCGGCGCGCCGATGGTCGTGAACAGGTCGGCTATCGCCTCGGACTGCTTGAAATAGGTTATGTAATTGCCGCTCCGCGTCGTCGAGCGCGGGGAAAAGCCCAGCTCCAGCAGGATCGAGAATATCTCGCGGCTGACGCTGGCATGACTCGTCACAAACTCGAGATGATAGCGCTTGGCGGGGTCGGTTATGCTCCCTCCGGCCAGAAACGCGCCGCGTATGAAGCTGGCCTTGCAGCAGTCGTTTTCCAGCACGCCGAGATTGATATGGTGCGAGAGCGTCGTCTGCGAGTCATATCCGTAGGCGGAAAAGATACGGCTTATTTTCTCCGTGTCCGTTATCAGAAAGCTGAACCGCCCGGAGCGGCTCTCCTCCGGTATAACATCGAACGCGAGCGAAAACGCGCGGCGGAACAGCTTCGGCAGGCGCTCGGCAAATTCGCGGCTGGACGTTGTTATCTTTATCTCACGCGGTGAAAACGTGTTGCAGTAGAGCAGAACACCGTAACATTCGGCAAGGGCGCAGCACCGCCTTGAAGCGTTTTCCCGGCAGAGCTCCGCCTTTACACCTTCTGAAAATGACATCGTAATACCTCAATCGTCAAAATAACCCCGCAGGATCCGCGCCCGCAGACGCGGCGGGCCGTGATCCTGTGCGCCGGAAAAGCCCGGCAGGCTTTTTCCGGCAGTATCAAATATATATCTTTGTGCGCGATTTGTCCCGGTAAAGCCGCATAAGCTCCCCGGCGAGCATGAGCGGCTGGTGCCGTGCCTTGACCGCCGCGGGGTCCGCGACCGGCGCGGAGACGACCTCGACGCCCATCGCGCGGATATTCTCCTCATCGACCTGCGTCGGTTCCGAATCCATCCGGCGGTAGCGGTCCAGCACGTCTTCCGGCAGCGGAGCGCTGTTTGCAAGGCAATAGTCAAACAGGCGGCAGCCGCCGGCATGCTCCATCAGCGCCCGCACATGATCGCTGGCGCGATAGTGCTCGGTCTCGCCGTCCTGAGTCATTATATTGAGTACATATACGCGCACGGCGTCCGACCCGGCAACAGCGTCCGCTATCCCGTCCACGAGCAGGTTTGGGATTATGCTCGTATAAAGGCTGCCGGGGCCGAGCACTATCAGCTCCGCCTGCTCTATCGCCTCTATGCTGGCGGCCAGGGCGCGCGGATGCTCCGGTATGAGCCGGACACGCTTTATGTGCTGTCCGGAGGCGGTCTTGTGCGCACTTATGCGCGATTCCCCCAGGACCTCACTGCCGTCCTCAAATTCCGCGGCAAGTCGTATATCCTCGTTGGAGACCGGCAGGACCCGTCCCGTGACGGCCAGGACCTCGCTCATCTTGAGGACCGCCTCGTCAAAGCTGCCGCTCATGCCGTTGAGCGCGGCAAGAAAAAGATTCCCGAAGCTCTGCCCGGCAAGGCTCCCCTCCGTGAAGCGGTAGCTCAGAAGGGCCTCCATCGTCGGCTCCGTGTTCGCAAGCGCCTGAAGGCAGTTGCGTATATCGCCCGGCGGCGGCATTCCGAGCTCCGACCGGAGCATGCCCGAACCGCCGCCGTCGTCCGCGACGGTAACTATCGCCGTCAGGTTCCGCGAATACAGCTTCAGCCCGCGCAGCATGGTGGAAAGTCCCGTTCCTCCGCCGATCACAACGATGCGCGGATCGGACTGTGAATGCTGTGAAGATTTGTTCATTTCCGGCTTACCCCTTGTCGATATCACGGTTTACCAGCCGCGCGTCATAGCTCAGCTGCTTTATGAACTCCGTCAGCGCGTTTGCAACGGCAACACTGCGGTGGCGGCCGCCGGTGCACCCGACAGCTATGGTAAGCGTGTGCTTGCCTTCCTCCACATAGAGCGGCAGAAGGAAGCGGATCAGCTCGTAGAGCCGCTTGAGAAATTCATTTGATACGTCGTGCTTCATTATGAAGTCGCGCACGGGCTCTTCCAGACCCGTCCTGTTCTTGAGCTCCGAGACATAGTACGGGTTCGGCAGAAAACGGACGTCGAAAACAAGATCCGCCTCGATCGGCAGCCCGTATTTGAAGCCGAAGGACATAACGTTGACGGACAATGCGCGGGACAGATTCTCGCCCACAAACAGCCTGTATATCTCGCTCTGGAGCTGGCCGAGAGTGAGGTGAGAGGTGTTTATGACATAATCCGCGCGCTCGCGGAGATTCTCCAGCAGATTTATCTCCCGCCTGACCGCATCCTCGATCGAGCCGCCCTCCTGCGCGAGCGGATGGCGGCGGCGGGTCTCCTTATAGCGCTTGACGATCGTCGGCACATCCGCCTCGACGAACAGGATGCGGTAATCCAGATCCATTTCCCAGAGCGAATCCAGCGCCTTGAAAAGCTCGTCAAAGCTGTCGCGTTCGCGCACATCCGTCACAAGCGCGACGCGTTCATAGCGGCCGCGCGTGGCAAGGCACAGCTCCGCAAACTTCGGCAGAAGCGCGACGGGCATATTATCAACACAGTAAAAGTCCAGATCCTCAAGTATGTCCGCGGTGCGGCTTTTTCCCGCGCCGGACAGTCCGGATATTATCAGAAATTCCATGATTCACCCTCCTCGGGAGAGAACAGCGGCGCTTTCCCGCGCCTTTACTACATTATTATCTTGACCTCCGGCTCCAGCTCCGTGCCGGTCGCCCTGTATACCGTTTCGACGACGTGCTCCATCACGGCGATAACGTCGTCAAAGCTGGCTCCGCCGGCATTGATGACAAAGCCCGCGTGTTTTTCCGATACCATGGCTCCGCCGATGCGGAAGCCCTTGAGTCCGCAGCCGTCTATCATCGCGGCGGCATAGCCCTGTTCGGGCCTCTTAAAGGTGCTTCCCGCAGAGGGATATTCCAGCGGCTGCGAGGCGCGGCGCTTTTCAGCCAGCTCGCGCATACGCGCGCCTATCTCCCCGCTGTCGCCGGGAGCAAGCTTTATCACGGCGTCGAGTATGACGCTGTCCGTATCCGAAAAGACGCTCTTTCTGTATTCAAAGCCCAGGTCCGCGCCGGAAAGCTCGAAAAGCTCCGCGTCGCTGTCAAGAAAGCGCACCGAGGACACGACGTCCTTCATCTCCCCGCCGTATGCCCCCGCGTTCATCGAGACCGCGCCGCCGAGCGAGCCGGGAATGCCGTGGGCAAACTCAAGCCCCGTCAGCCCATGATCCCGCGCGAACACCGCCAGTCTGGCCAGAGTCAGCCCCGCGCCCGCGCAGATCGTCGTATCGTCCAGAAGCTCGACCTGCCCCATTCCGTCGCAGGTCTTGATGACGAACATATCCATCGGCTCGTCGCTGACAAGAAGATTCGTCCCGTTGCCGATCACGAGCGGTTCTATCCCGAACCCGGCCAGAAGCTGCGCAAGATATTCGCACTCCTCCGCGCCGCGCGGAAAGGCCATCGCGCTGACCGGTCCTCCAATGCGGAAAGAACAGTGGTCCCGCATCGGTTCGCCGCGGCGCACCTCCAGCTCCGGCATGAGCTTTTTCAGTTCGCGCAGCGCCGTTTTCATCATATCCATGTCTGCCGTCCTCCTCCGCCGTCAGATCAGCGTTCCGTTGTCGATCGCGCTGTCGTGGCTGTCCGCCAGCTGCATCGCGTCGTTGTATCCCATTTTCTTGAGGCGGTTGTTCATCGCCGCAAGCTCGATTATGACCGCAAGGTTGCGGCCCGGACGCACGGGTATGGTCATATACGGCACGCGTACGCCGAGTATCGTTGTGAACTCCGTGCTCAGGCCGAGGCGGTCATAAAACTTTCCGTCGTCCCACTCCTCGAGATTTATCACCATATCGACGTGTTCCACCGGCTTTACGGCGCCGATGCCGTAAAGATGGCAGACGTTCACAACGCCGATACCGCGCAGCTCCATATAATATTGTATCACCTTCGGCGCCTGGCCCGTCAGCATCGTGCGGGAGATGCGCTTTATCTCGACGGCGTCGTCCGCGATGAGCCTGTGGCCGCGCTTTATCAGCTCGAGCGCCGTTTCGCTCTTGCCGATGCCGCTGTCTCCGGTTATGAACACGCCCTCGCCGTGGACCTCCACGAGAACGCCGTGCCGCGTCTCTCTCGGCGCGAGATAGGTCCTGAGCGTTCCTATCAGCTGGGCGGAGAATTCGGAGGTGTCTATATCCGTTGCAAAGACGTTTACGTCATGCTTCTTTGCACAGGCTTTCAGCTCCTGCATCGGAGACACCCCGTGGCAGACTATGATCGCCGACGGGCGCATCGACATGAATCTCGAGAGCGTTTCAATGCGCTTTTCGGACTCCATCCCTTTGAGGTATGCGGTCTCGACCTTGCCGATGATCTGGATGCGGTCCTTGTCGAAATAATCATAAAACCCCGAGAGCTGAAGACCGGGGCGGTTTATATCCGCTGTGGTTATCATGTCCTCGTCAAAGGTGCTGGCTTTGTTCACTATTCTCAGTTCGTGCTCCATTACTATCGTTTTGAGGGGCACAGTATATTTGATCTTCCTCATAACGGCCTCCCGAGAGTATCATTTTCCAATATACATTTTATCCTTATATATTAATTTTGGCAATTATTTTGTGTAAAAAACCGCTGCGCGGAGCCTCCGAAAAATGAGTTTTATAAAAATTAAAAAAAAGCTTGATTTTTAATATCCCTTCTGCTATTATAATAAAGCTGTTCTTTGGGAACATTTATTAGACCAACAAAGCAGGGAGGTGCAGCAGAAGATGGCAAAGTGTCAGTATTGTGGAAAGGACATGGCTTTCGGCATCAAGGTCAGCCATTCCCACAGGCGTTCCAATCGTACATGGAAGCCCAATGTCAAGCGCGTAAAGGCCATAGTGGACGGAAGTCCCAAGCATGTCTACGCCTGCACCCGTTGCCTTCGCAGCGGCAAGGTAGAACGCGCCGTATAAATTCCACGCAAAAAGGAATCCCGTACCAGCCGGTACGGGATTTTTTGCGGCCTGTTTCCGTCTGCCTGCGCGCGGACAAAAAATCCCGGATGGGATAAGCTCCATCCGGAATTTCTGCGGCTTTTATTTGGATTTGGGCCTGTAAGGATCGACGGGCTTCGGCGCAAAGGGGTTTACCTCGCGGCCGGCCTCGACCTCCTTGAACCACTCGAAGGGCTTGGTGCGGAAGCCGTCCCAGCTCTCGGTCGTGGGCGGCTGCTGCATCC
>CAKSXP010000031.1 GCA_934515035.1 uncultured Oscillospiraceae bacterium | reverse complement strand
GGTGGGACTCGAACCCACACGGTGTCGCCACCAACGGATTTTGAGTCCGTCACGTCTACCATTCCATCACACCGGCAAAGCCTTATTATAATACTACAACCCGCGTGCAAAATCAAGCGTCAGCTGTGAAGAATTCTATCTTTACCGGAGCAGACGGAGCTTCCGCCCCCAGCGTGCACACAGCGCAGGCGCAGCCCTCTATGCCGTCGTAGAGCCGGCACACGGCGTTCGGCAAGGGGGCTATGATATGCCCGCCCTCGCGGCGGAACCGCGCCGACCGCAGGGAACCGCTTCCGTTCATCTTCAGAAAGCTCTCCCGCAGGCACCACAGCTCGAAAAACTCGAAATCCTCCCGCTCCCGCTCATCCATGAGCCTTTCCTCCGTTCCGGGGCGCAGTGCCCGCCGCTGCTGAATGTCGCACCCGGCGGGGGCCTCTCCCAGAACGCAGAGCAGATGCTCGCCGCTGTGGCTCAGTGAAAAACATATATCCGGCCGCGACGGGAAATACGGCTTGCCCTCCGGCGTTTTTGCGATGGGGGGCGCGGGCTCCCCATATTCACGCAGAAAAGCTTCGCCCAGCAGCCGTCGCGCAGCCTTCGACGCATCGCGCAGGGCATATTCCGTTTTGCAGTACCACAGCGTCATCGCTCCGCCGTACCTCCGTTTCAGCACCGTTTTTCGCCTTCATCATAACACTCTTTTGCCAAAAGAAAAAGTAACAAAAAGTATACCATTTTTGCCTTGATTGTGGTATGATAATCGAGTTGAATAGTCTTTACTGAAAAGGAGGCGGAGCTGTGTCCACGACCCGCGCGCGCAGACTGGCCGCGCTGCTTCTCACGGCCGCGGCCGTGCTGTTTCTCGGCGGCTGTGCGCTTTCCTCTCCCGACGAGCTCTATGCTCTGCCCCGGCCCTCCGAGGAATACGTCATACTCCAGAAACTGATCGATGACGAGATCGCCGCGGGCTGCGAATACTCCGCGCCGGTCTCCGGGAGCTATACCCAGATCGTGCACACCGTCGATCTGAGCGGTAACGGAACGGCGGAGGCCGTCGCCTATCTCCGCGACCCCGGCGGACGCGCCAAGATCTGTGTCTATGAATACTCCGACGGCGAATACCGTCTTGCCCAGACCATTTACGGCGAGAGCGGCGCCATAAGCAGCGTGGAATATGCCGACATGAACGGCGACGGCTGGCTTGAGCTCATCGTCTCGTGGCAGACCCCGAACGGCGGGGACGGGCGGCTGAACGTCTATTCCCTGTCCGATTTCTCCGGCTCCGTCCTTCTCTCCTCGAGCGGAACGGCGTTCCGCCTTGCGGACATGGACGGCAACGGCCTTTACGAGCTGCTCGTGCTCCACACCGGCGGCGCGGAGGGCTGCTCCGTTGACATGTATTCGCTCGGCCCCGGCGGAATGGTGCAGTCCAGCGCCAAGCTCTCCAGCGGCGTGACCGATGTTGACAGGCTGCGCACAGGCCAGCTCTCGGACGGGGTCACGGCCCTCTTTGCCGAGGGCGGATACGGCGAAAACAGCATCATGACCGACATATTCATCGCCTCCGACTCCGGCATCCGCAACATAACCGCCGACGAGCAGTCCGGCGCTAGCACGACCGTGCGGGAATACGCCGTGTATGCCGCCGATATAAACAACGACCGCATACTTGAGATCCCGGTCGCCGTCCCTCTCGACAAATACAGCGAGGAGGCGCCGGCATATTATGTTTTCGACTGGTACGCCTTTGACAGCGTCGGCGGGCGGAAGCTCGTGTTCTCCACCTACCACTGCTATTCGGACGGCTGGTTTCTCGTCCTTCCGGACGCCATGCGCGAAAACCTGATCGTCCGCAGGGAGGACGACGCCTTCGGCGAGCACGCCGTTGTTCTCTCGCACAGGGATCCGGATACCGGTGAAACGGCCGACGTTGTCACCATATATACGCTGACGGGCGATAACCGCAGCGACCGCGCAAGGCTTCCCGAAAGGTTCATCCTGTCCGAGGTATCCGGCGCGATCTATGCCGCCCAGCTCCACGATAACGCACCTTACAGCCGGGAGGACATTTCAGACGGCTTTGACGTTATTCTTACCGAGTGGAACTCGGGAGCGCTGTAAAGGAGAGATAGAGAATGAAAAAAGTTCTGGTCCTTGAGGACGAATCCAGCATACGCAGCTTTGTTGTCATAAACCTGAAGCGCTCCGGCTACGAGCCCATCGAGGCGGAGACCGGCGAACAGGCATTCGAGCAGCTGCACAGACACCCGGACATACGCGTCGCGCTGCTTGACGTCATGCTGCCGGACATCGACGGCTTCGAGGTCTGCCGCCGCATACGCGCCAGCGACTCTAAGATCGGCATCATCATGCTCACGGCCAAGAGCCAGGAGATGGACAAGGTCACGGGCCTCATGACCGGCGCGGACGATTATGTGACAAAGCCGTTCTCGCCCGCCGAGCTGACCGCGCGCATCGACGCGCTCTACCGCCGCACCGGCGGCGACACGGACGAGACCGATTCCGGCGAGCTCCGCCACGGCCCCTTCCGCCTCAACACCCGCAACCGCACGCTGGAGAAAAACGGCGAGCGCATAAAGCTCACGCAGATCGAATACTCGATCATGAAGCTTTTCATGGACAACCCCGGCAAGGCGCTGTCCCGCGAGGATATCCTCAACGCCGTCTGGGGGCGCGACTATTTCGGCGAACTGAAGATAGTTGACGTCAACATCCGCCGCCTGCGCATCAAGATCGAGGACGATCCGACCATTCCCACATACATCACCACCGTCTGGGGATACGGCTACAAATGGGGCTTCTGAGCCCCCGTTACGGCAGCATGATCCCCCGAAAGGAGCACCGCTTTGAGCAAATCAAAACTCATAACGCGCCAGAAGCTTGACGGCATCAAGGGCCGTTGGATGCTTTCCGGCTCATTGTCCGTGTTTCTGCTCATCATAATCGCGGTGGGCGCGTTTTCCCTTGCTATATGCAGCCACTACTATTCCGGAATGCGCACGGGTCTGGAGTCCAAGGCGCGCACGGCCTCGGATTTCTTCTCGTCATATGTCTCGCGCACCTATGCCGAATACCGCCGGAGCGCCTATTCCTATGCCGAATCCTTCGAGGATAAGGACTGCATCGAGCTTCAGTTCGTCAACACCCGCGGACGTGTCGAGACCTCCAGCTACGGCATGACCGCCGGGGACTCTCCGGGAACTCCGGACATAACCGGCGCGCTCGAGACGGGCAATATCTCATACTGGGTCGGGCGTCTGCCGTCAACGGGCGAACACGTCATGGCCGTTTCCGCGCCGATGTTTTCCGACGACAACGTCATCGGCGTAATGCGCTATGTTACCAGCCTGCGCCAGGTGGACCGCCAGAGCGCGCGCATCGTCCTGACCGCGGCCGGGGCCGGACTTCTCGTCGGCCTGATCGTAATATTCTTCAACTTCTGCTTCATCCGTTCGATAACCGAGCCGATACTCGAGCTGACGGGCGTTGCGAGGCGCATAGCCGAGGGCAGCTACGGCATACAGGTCGAGAAAAAGCACAACGACGAGATCGGCGACCTGACCGACGCGATAAACGAGATGTCGCTCAAGATAAGCCAGTCCGAAAAAATGCAGACGGAGTTCATCTCCTCCGTCTCCCACGAGCTGAGAACACCGCTGACGGCCATAACCGGCTGGAGCGAAACGCTGCTGTATGACGAGGCGATACAGGGCGACTCCCGCCGCGGAGTTGAGATCATCTCCAAAGAGGCCGAACGGCTGACCAAAATGGTCGTCGAGCTGCTCGAGTTCACGCGCATACAGGACGGCCGCTTCGTTCTGAACGTCCGCCCGATCGACATTGCCGCGGAGCTCGAGGATTCGATCTATACATACCGCGAGTTGCTGCGTCAGGAGCACATCGAGCTCCGCTATATCCCGCCCGCACAGGATCTGCCGATGATAATGGGCGATCCCGAGCGGCTCAAGCAGGTCTTTCTGAACATTCTCGACAACGCCGCAAAATACGGCAAAAACGGGCACAAGATCGTCGTTGCAATGACGCTCGAGGGCGAATTTATCGCCATAAAGACCCGCGACTACGGGCCGGGCATTCCCGAAAACGAGCTTCAGCACGTCAAGAAGAAGTTTTACAAGGGCTCTTCCAAAGAGCGCGGCAGCGGCATCGGTCTTTCCGTCTGCGACGAGATCGTCTCCCGCCACAAGGGACGGCTGGAGATCGCCAACGCGGCGTCCGGCGGCTGCATCGTGACCGTCTATCTGCCCATAATCCAGGAACAGGAATACATCATCTGAATATAAATGCGGCGGCGCTGCCGTATCGCGCGCTGCCGCCCAAGCAAAGGAGACCCCACTTAATGGCAAAAAAACCAAAAGATTTTCGCACCTCCATCGGCGGACAGGCCCTCATCGAGGGCGTTCTGATGCGCGGCCCGAAAAAACAGGCCGTCACCATCCGCAAGCCCGACGGGGAGCTTGAGCTCAGCGTCGAGGAGCTGACCTTCATCAAGGACAAATACCCGATCCTCGGCTGGCCCTTCATCCGCGGCATCGTAAACTTCATCGACTCCATGGTCAGGGGCATGAAGGCGATAACCTATTCCGCCAGCTTTCTGCCCGAGGACGAGCAGGAGGAGCCCTCAAAGTTCGACAAATGGATCGAGTCAAAATTCGGCTGGGACAAGGCGCAGAACATCATTGTCGGCTTTGCCGCCTTCCTCGGCATTGCGCTGGCCGTCGGCCTCTTCGTTCTGCTGCCGACACTGCTTGTCGGCCTGATACCGGGAATAGAGGGGCACGTCACCCTGCGCAGTCTGCTCGAGGGCATCGTCAAGCTCTTCATATTCTTCCTGTACCTCTGGCTCTGCACGCGCGTAAAGGACGTAAAGCGCATGTTCTCATACCACGGCGCGGAACACAAAACGATATTCTGCTACGAAAAGGGACTTCCGCTGACGGTCGAAAACGTCCGCATACAGAGCCGCTTCCACCCCCGCTGCGGGACCAGCTTCCTGCTGGTCGTCGTTATCATGGGCGTGTTCCTCGGCTTCCTTATTCAGGCCGACAACACCTTCGTCCGCATGGGACTGCGTCTGCTGCTTCTGCCCGTGCTCGTCGGCCTTGCCTACGAGCTCAACCGCTGGGTCGGTCGCCACGACAATTTCCTCACCCTTGCCCTTGCATGGCCGGGAAAGCAGCTTCAGCATCTGACGACCTGTGAGCCGGACGACAGCATGATAGAATGTGCAATATCCTCCCTCGAGGCCGTGATCCCCGAGGAAAAGGGTTCCGACGCATGGTAAAAAAGGATTACGGGGGAGAAAAAGAAAAAAGATGAAAACTTACGGCGATTATTATATAGAGACACGCCGGACGCTCAAGGAAGCCGGGATCGAGGCCTATAACCTCGAGGCAAGGCTGCTCGTGGCGCATGCAGCCGGGAAAACGATGGAAAAGCTGACCGCGGATATGAACCTTTATCCCTCCTCCGCGATGGGGGAAAAGGTGCGCGAACTCATAGAGCGCCGCCTGAACGGCGAGCCGATAGCCTACGTCACCGGAAGCTGGGAGTTTTACGGACTCCCGCTGGTCGTGGACCGCAGCACGCTCATCCCGCGCATGGACACCGAGGTCCTCGTTGACACCGCGCTGAAGATTCTGCGCGCCCGCGGCAAGCTGGACGCCCGCGTGCTCGACCTGTGCACGGGCAGCGGATGCATCGCCTGCGCGATCGCAAACGCACTGCCCGCAAGCCGTGTCGTCGCGGCGGACGTCGATCCCAGATGCGTCAGCGTCTGCCGCAGGAACGTCCTGCTCAACAATCTCAGCCCCCGCGTCACCTCCATCGACGCGGACGCCGCAGCGGCGCCCCCGCTTCTTATCGGGAGCTTCGACATGATAGTCTGCAATCCGCCCTATATCGCCACGGCGGAGATCGATACGCTCGACGCCTCCGTCCGCGATTACGAGCCGCACAAGGCGCTCGACGGCGGAGAGGACGGACTTTTCTTCTACCGCGAAATAATCCGCCGCTGGAAAGCCGTTATACGCGACGGCGGCCACATCGTTTTCGAGGTCGGCGAAACACAGTCCGGCGAGGTGCAGAAGCTGCTGCGCCTTGCCTCGTTCAAGGACGTCGGCTGTGAAAAGGACACCGCCGGCATCGAGCGCGTTGTTTTCGGAAGAGTATGATCCATCAGGAGTATAATTAGACAGAGGAGATAAATTATGGCCGAGAAGAAAAAGACACCCATAAGCACCGTCGGTCAGGCCGACGACAAGAAAAAAGCTCTTGAAACAGCCATCAGCCAGATAGAAAAGGCATACGGCAAGGGCGCTATCATGCGCCTCGGCGACGATATCCCCGTCAATGTCGAGGCCATTTCGACAGGTTCTCTATCCCTCGACTTTGCCCTCGGCATCGGCGGCGTTCCGCGCGGCCGCATCGTCGAGATATACGGCCCCGAGTCCTGCGGCAAGACCACCCTCGCGCTGCACATCGTCGCCTCCGCCCAGAAAAACGGCGGCGAGGCTGCCTATATCGACGTTGAACACGCGCTCGAGCCGGCTTATGCGCGCGCGCTCGGCGTTGACATCGATAACCTGCTCATCTCCCAGCCGGACACCGGAGAGCAGGCTCTGGAGATAACCGAACAGCTTGTGCGCTCCGGCGCTCTGGACGTCGTCGTCATCGACTCCGTCGCGGCTCTGCTGCCCCGCAGCGAGCTTGAGGGCGAGATGGGCGATTCCAGCGTCGGCGTTGTCGCCCGGCTCATGAGCCAGGCGCTGAGAAAGCTTGCCGGCGTCGTTTCCAAAACCGGCTGCATCGTCATCTTCATCAACCAGCTGCGCGAGAAGATCGGCGTCATGTACGGCAATCCGGAGACCACTCCCGGCGGACGCGCGCTGAAATACTTCGCCTCCGTCCGCATCGATATGCGCCGCATCGAGACGCTCAAAAACGGCAGCGAGATGATCGGCAACCGCACCCGCGCCAAGGTCATCAAAAACAAGGTCGCTCCCCCGTTCAAGGAGGCGGAGTTCGACATCATCTACGGCGAGGGCATCTCCAAGGTCGGCGAGATAATCGACCTTGCGGTCAAGCTGGACATCATCGAAAAGGGCGGCGCGTGGTTCACCGTCGGCGACGCACGTCTCCAGGGCCGCGACAATGTTAAGGCATACCTGCTCCAGAACCCCGAGGTCATGGACGACATTGAGGCCAAGGTGCGCGCAAATTACGTCAAGCTGCTCTCGCCGCAGGCGAAAAAGGCCGCGCAGGCCGCAGGCCGCGCCATCGACGTTTCCGCCGACGACTTTGAGGGCTGAGAAGGCCCATGCCCATCGAGGACACAAAAAAACGCGCCCTGCGCATGCTTGACAGGCGCGATTACGGGCGTGACGAGCTGATAGAAAAGCTGGTTGAAAAGGGCGAGCCGCCGGAGGACGCACAGGCCGTCGCCGACAGGTTCTGCCAGCTGCACATTATCGACGACGCGAGATATGCTTCGCTCGTCGTGCGGCACTTTGCCGCGAAAGGCTTTGGACGCTCCCGCGTTAAAAACGAGCTTTTCAAGCGCAGGATCCCGCGCGAGCTGTGGGACGCCGCGCTGCTCGAGCTGCCGGAGACCGACGAAACGCTCGACCGGCTCCTTCGCGCCAAGCTGCGCGGAGACATAGACGACCGCGCGGCGCTCAAGCGGGCGACGGACGCGCTTCTGCGCCGCGGCTTCGGCTGGAGCGAGATCAGCTCCGCCGTCGAGCGCCTGCGCGCCGGACTGCAACAAGAATAAAAAACAAGGACTGAAGTCACATGCCATATAAAATCGCCATGATCTCCCTCGGCTGCGCCAAGAACCTCGTCAACAGCGAGCAGATGCTCTGGCAGCTTCGCGAGGCGGGCCACACGATCGTCGCGGACGTCGATAACGCCGACGCGGTCATAATCAACACCTGCGGGTTCATCGAAAGCGCCAAGAGCGAGGCCAACGACAACATTCTCGAAATGGCCCAGCTCAAAAAGGAGGGCCGCATCAAGCGCATCATCGTCACCGGCTGTCTCTCCGAACGCTACCGGGAGGAGGTCTCCGACGAGATGCCGGAGATCGACGCGATAGTCGGAGTGTCAAACTACGGCGAGATAGCACAGATCGTCGAGAGCGTTATGAACTCCGAGCCCGTTTCCCTCTTCGGCGACAAAAACAGCCCGATCGAAGAGCTGGGACGCATCGTGACCACCGGACCGGGCTGGGCCTATCTGCGCATTGCCGAGGGCTGCGACAACTGGTGCGCCTTTTGCGTCATACCCTCCATCCGCGGGAGATACCGCTCGCGCGGCATGGACAGCATCCTCGAGGAGGCGCGCGGACTTGCAGAGAGCGGCGTCAAGGAGCTCATCGTCATCGCGCAGGATATAACGCGATACGGTCAGGATCTCGAACCGAAGCGCTCGCTGGCAGAGCTTATCCGCGAGCTGTGCGCGATAGACGGCATTGAGTGGATCCGCCTGCACTACCTTTACCCCGACCAGTTCACCGACGAGCTCATAGACGTGATCGCCTCCGAGCCCAAGGTCGTCAAATATCTCGACATTCCGATACAGCACATAAACAACGAAATTCTCCGCCGCATGAACCGCCGCGGCACCGGTGACGAGATACGCGAGCTTTTTTCCGTTCTGCGCAGACGCATACCGGGGCTCGTCATCCGCACCAGCCTTATTGCCGGTCTGCCCGGCGAAACGGAGACCGAGTTTGAGGAGCTCTGCACTTTCCTGCGGGAGGCAAAGCTCGAGCGCGCCGGCGTTTTCCCCTTCTCGCCGGAGGAGGGCACGCCCGCAGCGGCGATGGACGACCGCTGCGACGCGGAAGAGGCCGCACGCCGCGCAGAATTCATCATGGATATCCAGGCCGGAGTCATGGATGAGTTCAATGAACGCCAGCTGGGAAGAACGCTCCGCATCCTCTGCGAGGGCTATGACCGCTTTGCGGAGCTCTATTACGGACGCAGTTGGGCCGACTCCCCCGATGTTGACGGCAAGGTCTTTTTCACGGGCCGCGCCGTTCCCGGAGAATTTGTCCTTGTTCAGATAACGGATATTATGGACGGCGACCTCCTCGGCGAGATCGTCGGAGATTGAGGTGGCTTCCATGACTACTGCAAACAAGCTTACGATACTCAGGGTCATTATGATACCGGCATTCCTTGTGGTGCTGTATCTGAACATTCCCGCCGCGAACTACATAGCCCTTGCGATATTCGCGCTCGCGTCCGCGACCGACTTTGTGGACGGCTATATCGCGCGGCACTATAACCAGATAACGGACCTCGGCAAGTTCATGGATCCCCTTGCGGACAAGATGCTCGTCTGCGCCGCGATGTGCTGGTTCGTCGAAACCGGCCGGATGCCCGGCTGGGCGCTGCTCGTTGTGCTTCTGCGCGAATTTGCCGTTTCCGGTCTGCGCATGATAGCCTCGGAAAAGGGCCGCGTTATCGCCGCCGGATGGTCGGGCAAGGTCAAGACCTTCTCGACGATGATCTGCATCATGCTCATGCTCCTGCCCATTCCGGACGTTCTGTGCTGGATCTGCGTCGGCGTGATCGTCGCCACCACGCTCTATTCCGGCGTTGAATACTTCGTCAAAAACCGCGATATGCTCGCGTAAACAGACATGAAAATTGCCTCCCGTCGTAAAAACGGGAGGCAATTTTTTATCTCTCGGGAATCAGCCCGTATATTCAAATCTCACGCAGGTCTTTCCGTCCCGCTCGACAGTCTCGGTCCACATCGACGCGGGCCGCACCCAGATGCCGCGCTCGCCGTAAAGCGCACGGTAAACGACCATCGGTTCGAGCGTTTCCGAGTGTCTGGCAACATACAGAAGCTCGTATTCATTGCCTTTGAAGTGGCGGTATTTTCCCGGTCTGAGCTCGGGGAGAGGCTGCATTTCCACACTTCTTTCATCCCTTCAGTTTTTTTATCCGCTCCTTATAATCAGGGAGCACCGAGCCGATGAGCGCATAAAACTCCGGCCCGTGGTTCTTGTGCACGATGTGCGCAAGCTCATGCACGATGACATAATCCACACATTCGTCGGGATACTGCATCAGCCGCCAGGAAAAGCAGAGACTGTTCTTTGCCGAGCAGCTGCCGAAGCGCGTTTTTGCGCCCGTTATCCTCACGCCCGTGGGGTAAAGCCCCATGACCGCGGAGAAATATGCCGTGCGCTTGGGAATGACCTCCCTTGCGCGGGCGATCAGAGCCTCGCGTCCTGCCTCGTCCGGTTCCGGATGGGCAAGCTCCCGCGCCCGCACCCGCTCGAGCGCGTTTTTCAGCCAGCGCTCATGCGCGGCGACAAAGCTGTCCGCCGCCGCGCGGGAACAGCGGTTTGGCGCACGGACGACGATCTCGCCGCCGGGCGTTACCTCCAGCGATATGGTCTTTCGCTTCGACCTTATAAGCCTGTACTCCATCCGCATCACCTCACAGCCGGGCTTCGACCTCGTCCACCATGGCAAGCCTGAGAATGGCGTCGTGCGCAAGGACCTCATACTCGGCGGGCTCCGTCGATTTTTTGATCTGTTTGGCGTATTTTTCGCCGTCCTCAAACAGATGAATGAGGTAAGACCACAACTCCTTCATGCGCGCCATCGCGCTGCGCGGGGAACCGAAGGCCTCCGTATAGCCGCGGAATATCTCGTCGTGGAACTCAAGCAGCCGTTCGCGGTCCGGGCTGTATGTTCCCAGTTCCTTCTGGACCAGCGCGGGATCCGCGCACAGCCCGCGGCCGAGCATGATCGCCTTCGCCTCCGGAAAGGCGCTTTTCCGCCTTTCGATACCGCTCACGTTCCACATATCTCCGTTAAGGCAGACCGGCGCGCGCGAATGCTCAAAGGCCCAGACATAAAACTCCTCGCGCACCGGCTCCCTGTAATAGTCCGTTCGCACGCGCGGATGGATTATAAGCTCATGGACGGGATATCTGTTGTATATCTCAAGCAGGCGGAAAAACTCCTCCGGGTCCGTCAGGCCGAGGCGCGTTTTGATCGAAACGCGGCAGTCCACCGCCGAATACACGCGCTCGAGAAAAGCGTCCAGCTCGTCGGGATATTGCAGGAAGCCGGAGCCTTTGCCCTTGGAGACCACTGTCCCGGACGGGCAGCCGAGGTTCAGGTTGACCTCGTCATAGCCGAGCGACATAAGCTCCCGCGCGCCGCAGATAAACGCCTCGGGATCGCGCGCCAGAAGCTGCGGCACAAGCGTCAGCCCGGCGTTGTTCTCCGGCGCGGCTTCGCGCTTTTCGCGCTTTGAGAACACCGCTTTCCCCGCGGGCGAGAGAAACGGCGAAAAATATTTGGTCACGCCGGGATACAGCCGCGCGTGGGCGCGGCGGAACACGAAGCTCGTCAGCCCCTCGAGCGGCGCGCAGTAAAACACCGGCCCGCTCATATTACAGGCGGCCTCGCGCGGAGATCGGCCTCCAGCAGGAACTCATAAAACGGCCGCACCGCCATGAAATCGGCGGCAAGCTTTTCATACAGCTCGTCGGAAAAGAGCATGTCAAAATCCTCGCTGTGCGCAGAGATGCTGATGCTGCGCTGATCGAGCCAGAGCCTTTTTTCCTCCGGCTCGCCGGGGTTTCGCGTCCGTTTATAGCGTGTGTCCTCAAGCTCGTATATTCCGGCCTTCTTCAGCGAACGCTCCGTCCTGAGAAACAGCCTGTCGCCGTTTCTCACCATGTCCCGTATCACATCCATCGTCTCCGGCGGCGTGTGATACCAGCCGCAGCCGTAGTTGGCCCCGGCTGGCGACAGCTCGAAATAATATCCCGGACGGCCACGCTGTTCGCTCTTCGGACGGGTGAACGAACACCACATCACGTCCCGGAATATGGACTTGTCGCTGCTGAACCGCGTGTCGCGGTAGATGCGCGAGATGCTTCTGCCGACCTTCGGCTCACAGACGAACAGCGGGTCTATCGCCAGCATCACCGGCGTCAGATCGACCACCAGCCGGCGCATCGGCTCGAGCACGAGCCGCTCGTAATCCGCGCGGTGCTCCAGAAACCACGCCTTACTGTCGTTGACGCGGTTTTCAAACAGAAATGACAGTGTATCATCGGAAAAGGGCATTATTTGTTACCTCCGGAAAATCTCAGCCTATTGTAACGCCGGTGATTGCATAAATCAAGCACGCAAAATGAGGAAAACGCTTGCGCCGCGGCCGGACTTGATGTTAACATATTATTATACCATCGGTTGACAAGGGCAGACACGGTTTTGACGGGCAGAAATGCGCCCATACGGTGTCAATGCCCTTG
>CAKSXP010000030.1 GCA_934515035.1 uncultured Oscillospiraceae bacterium | reverse complement strand
GCGCTGAGAGAGCGCGTGAAAGACGGGTCGATCGGCGAGACCGAACGCCTCGTTCTGCGGCGGAAATGCACTATTCTCGATGGGATGGCGCGGGAGACCGCCGCCATATCAAAATATCTTGCGAACTATTATGGGGGTGACGACGTCTGATAAACGAAAGAGAATTTGCTCTGCTTGAGTATTCGGTCCTGCGCAAATATCTGCGCATGGCTTCGGCTCCGGGCAAAAGTGCGGAGCACAGGATCGCTCGGGCAATGAAAGAGGAGCTGACTCCGCGCCAGAAACAGATGGTGATGATGTATTACGTCGAGCAGAGGACCATGCCGGATATCGCCGGGGAGCTGGGCGTGGCCGTGTCCACGGTCAGCCGGACGATAGCCAGGGGAAAGAGAAGGCTCCGCCGCTGTCTGCGCTATGGAGGCAGTACGCTGCTTGACTGCGCGGAGGAGAAGCTGTGATCCGGAGTACCGGAGATTTTGCCTGTTTGCAGGGCAGATAGATTTATGGTATGCTCTTGTCAGCTGTGAAAAACGGAGAAACAGAAAGATATGAGACGAAAACTTAGCCTTTTGGCTGTGATGAGCTTTGTGCTCGCAATATTTGCCGCCTGCTCCCCGGGGGCCGCGGCTCCGCCGGGAGCGGAGATCCCGGTCGTGACGGCGGACCCGCATGAGGGCGAGGTCCTTGTTTCCGACGGTATGGGCGGCACGATGTGGGTCAGAGATTATAAGGATCTGCCCCGCAACGAATACAACACCGCCTGCCTGGGCAGGGATGGGGAATACATAACCTATGAGTCCGGCGAACACACCGCCCTGCGCGGCATCGACGTTTCGTTCTATCAGGGCGGAATCGACTGGCAGGCCGTGGCGGGCGACGGCGTTGAGTTCGCGGTCATCCGCGCGGGCTATCGCGGCAGTACTGAGGGCAAGCTGAACACGGATGAGCGCTTTGAGGAGAACCTGACGGGCGCAATGTCCGCGGGACTGCGCGTCGGCGTATATTTTTTCTCGCAGGCGATAACCGAGGAGGAAGCGCGGGAAGAGGCGCGGTATGTTCTGGAGCTTCTGGACGGGCGCACGCTCGATCTTCCGGTGTTTTTCGACTGGGAGCACGTGACTAGCGACGAGGGCGCGAGAACAGATACGCTCAGCGGCGCGGCCCTGACAGACTGCTGCCTTGCCTTCTGCGAGGAGATAATGGGCGCGGGCTATGAGGCGGGCGTGTATTATTACCGGAACCTTGCTTACAGGATGTATGAGCTCGACAGGCTCGAGGGCCTTGTCAAGTGGCTGGCCTGCGCCGGGACGACGCCGGACTATTACTACGATTTCGACATCTGGCAGTATTCCTTTGCGGGCTCCGTCGCGGGGATAGAGGCGGATACGGACCTGAACCTCTGGTTCATACCGCGCGATACGGGCCCCGAACCGGTCTCCGGAGAGGAGGACGAAAGCTGCGCGGAGACCGCGGCACTGTATGAGGACAGGCTTGCGGCGCTCGGCACAGAGAACTATGCGTGGATAAACCTGACGGATGAGCAGCTGTGCGGGATCGTGGATGTGCTGACAGAGAACGGGCTGTGCGCGATCGACGTATCGCAGAGCCGCGCCCTGTCGCATACGGATATGGCGGCGGTATTTGCCGAGAGCTATTCGTCCGGCGGGGAGGCCGTGCTGGATATATATGAAGTCTGCTATGACGGCGGGTTTATCCGCCACAGGCTCGAGCGCAGCGGCAGCGGCGCGTTTGTCACGCTCACGCGCGTTGCGTGGGAGGAAAAAACGCCGGTTGTGACCTATTCGGTGCGGTATCCGGTCACGAAGCTGGAGATCACGGACAGCACGCTTTATTATGAGTATTACATGGCCGACAATCCCGAGGGCGGCAACCACGACGGGCATATAGACACGCAGGCAAGCTTCAGACTGAGCTGAGGCAGGAGCATATAACAGACCATAAAACGGCCGGAGGGCGATCGCTCTCCGGCCGTTTGCAGATATCGGGGCAAGGCGCTCTTTTTGCCTTGCCCTCATATTTATTATTTGTTTATGAACTGGATGCCGAAGCCTGTCAGCTCGCCCGTTGTGCTGTCCGTTTCCGTATACAGCTCCAGCCGGTTGAGACTCTCGCCGGACTCCGTCTCCCAGCGCCAGAAGAGCATTTTCTCCCCCGGAGAGTCGAGAACGTCCTCGACCGGGTCGCCGAGGCTGCCCGAGGCGATGTCCAGAAGCGTGTCGAACGCTTCCTGCATTTCGGCCCGGTCAAAATACTTATCCTCGACCATGATCTGGCATTGCTTGGTCCCGTTCAGCGCGGTGTTGTCGGAAAAATAGGGGACGGCGGTTATCTCAAGGCTGTCTGCGGTGATGCTCAGCCAGAGTTCGGGGTTGTTTTCCGGATAAAACGGCATTGACGAAACGCCGAAATGCTCCGGCAGCGTGGAAAAATCGCTGTCCCAGGGGACGCCCGGAAAGGCGAACAGACCGTCGGTTTGGCGTATCAGCTCTTCAAAGCTGTATTCCAGCACCACGTCGTTTTCCTCCGGCGTGTAACAGGCGTCTGCCGCGCCGCCGTGCCCGGCTTCATCCGTGGGGGACTCCGGCGCGGCTGTGCTGTTTTGGGTGACGGCGTCGTCGGGAGACGCCTCTTTTGTGCCGCCGCAGCCGGAAACAGCGAGTAGCATGGAAACGGCCAGCAGCATATATAGCATGACGCTTAAAGGTTTACGGAACATAAGTACCTCCTTGACTGTTTGCGGTCATCTGAATGTATGTGTAAGAACGCAGACGGGCGCGGTACCCGGCACATTTCAAGCTATTGGAATTACCCCCCCATTGTTTCTTGAATGTGTAATGCTATCTAAATTATAGCAGAAGTGAAAAATAAACTCTATTGACTATTTAAACCATATGTATACGAATTTATTGTGTATGATGCTATGGTATTATATTCGTCACAGGTAAAATTGTGCATATTTCCCAAACAGCGGGCGCAAAAAACTCCCGGAGAAAGCCTTCTCCGGGAGTTTTGATAACGGCGCCTTGTGCGTCAGATCGTGCAGCCGAGCCCGGCTGCCTGTTCGATGGCGGATATCGCCCTGCCGAGCGCAGCGGCGTTTCCTATCCTGCGGCAGGGGAGCTTTTCTTTCAGCGCTTCGAAAAGCTTGTTGTCCTCGACCGTTCCGACGGCCATGACGACCGCGTCGCAGGGCCAGAGGCCGTCCGCCGTTACGACTCCGCCGCCGGTTATCTCCAGCACCTCCGTGCTCTTGTTTATCTGCACCCCGTAGCGGCCGAGATCGCCGAGAACGGGCCAGGCGATGCCGGGCTCATAGCCCGCGCCGGTCTTTGGCAGCTTTTCAAACACGGCGACGGTGCGGGCGCTGTCTCTGAGCATTTTGCCGAGCGTTTCTGCGTCCTCAACGCCGTAGCGCATGAGATAGAACAGCACGTCGGGGCCCATCGCGGCGTCCATGACGAGCTTGCGCGCGCACTCGAGTCCGACGAAGCTCCCGCCGATGACGGCGACGCGCGGTCCGAGAACGGGGTCCTCGCTTATGTACGGTTCCGCCGTGTAAACGGGAACGGCGCCTTCGCTTACCGGGACGGAGGCGGGTTTGTAACTCCGGCCGTTTGCAAAGATGACCTCGTCAAAGCCGCCGCCCAGCACGGCCTCTTCGGTAGCGGCGGTGTTAAGGCACACATCGACGCCGAGCCTCTCCAGCTCGCGTCCCTGCCAGGCGATGAGCTCGCCGAATTCGCTTCTCGCGGGCAGCTTTTCGGCAAGCGACAACAGCCCTCCGAGATGATCGCTCCTCTCCCAGAGCGTGACGCCGTGGCCGCGGGAGGCCGCGCGTATCGCAAACTCGCAGCCCGCGGGCCCGCCGCCGATGACCAGCAACTTTTTGGGCTTTTCAGCCGGCTTGAAGGGGAAGAGATATTCGCGTCCGGCAAGGCCGTTTGACAGGCAGCGGACGGGTTTTTCAAAGAAAGTACCGGCAAGGCAGCCCTGGTTGCAGGCGACACAGGGACGTACCTCGTCCCCGCGGCCGGAGATGACCTTGCCCGCCCATTCGGGATCGGCGACCATGGGGCGGCCGAGCGCGACGATATCGCAGAAGCCGAGCGCGAGAGCCTCCTCCACCTTGCGGGGGGAGCCCATGCGGTTGGCCATCGCAACAGGCACGGCGGAAACGCGCTTTACCTCGCGCGCAAGATGCAGAAGTCCCGCACGGGGAACCTCGCCCGTGAGCTGCGGTATGCGGCTTTCGTGCCAGCCACCGGTAAGGCTTATCATATCGACGTGGCGGCTGACGATCCCGGCGAAACGGACGCAGTCCTCCGTTCCGCGCGCGCCGGGGACAAGATCGTTGCCGGTCAGGCGGATAATGACGGGATAGTCCGCGCCGACCGCCTCGCGCACGGCGGAGACGACCTCGAGCGGGAAGCGGCAGCGGTTTTCAAAGGAGCCGCCGTATTCGTCCGTGCGCAGGTTGGTCAGCGGAGAGAGGAACTGGGTCAGCAGATAACCCGCCGAAGCGGAGATCTCAACGGCGTCAAAGCCCGCGGCCTTCGCGCGGCGCGCGCCCGCGGCAAAGTCGGCGATAACGCGCTTTATGTCCTCGAGGGTCATCTCCCTTGCGGTCTCGCGCGTGAAGCTCGTGAAAACGGGGGAGGGCGCGAGGGCCTCGTCATCGGCAATGACCTCTTCCTTTTTCATATACCGGCCCGCGTGGTAGAGCTGGACCGAGACCTTGCAGTCGGTCTCCCGGTGGATAAGGTCGGTGAAGCCGCGCCATGGGGCGATGCAGTCGTCGCTGCGCAGGGACATCGTGGAGGCCTTGGCCCCGTAGTCGTCAAAGCGGCAGGCCCCGATGGTTATGAGAGCCGCGCCGCCCTTTGCCCGCTCCAGATAATAGCGGTCAAAGCGCTCGGTCGGCAGACCGTTTTCCGTATAGAGATGGTGCATCGCGACCATCATGACGCGGTTTTTGAGCGTCATGGGGCCGATATTTATGGGTGTGTTTATAATGGACATCGGTATTGGACACCTCGGTTCAAAGATCAATATTCATTGAAGTTATATTCATATCCGATAGAGAGGTTGGCTCCGTCAAAGCTTCCGTCGAGCTTGGACAGCACGCGGTAATACTGTTCGCTGCCCTCCTCGCAGACGACGGGCTGATAGTTGTTGCCGCTCATGACTCCGCTGCTGGAGCAGGGGATGTTCTGTATATCGGTTATGGAGGTGCTGCCGTCGCTGAGCCTTTCAACGGTGAAACGGACCATGACCGTGTCCTTGTCGCGCGGGTCGGTGTTTCCGCCGAAGGTCCAGTTTCCCATGCTGTAATATATGTAATGACCGTTGTATATCTCGTACGGCTGAAGCGTGTGAGGGTGGCTGCCCATGACGATGTCCGCGCCCGCGTCTATCGCGGCGTGGCCCTGTTCGTATTGCAGGGCGTTCACGTCATAGCTTCCCTCGTCGCCCCAGTGCAGGCAGGCGATGATGAATTCCGCGCCGTTGTCCTTCAGCGCCTGTATGCCGGCCTGGATCGAGGCGACGCTGCCGAAGGAGACGGCGTAGACCCCGATGGTCAGATCGCCCGTCTTGCAGATCGTCCATTCGTCGCGCCCGGCATAGGCGATGCCCGCGCCGTCGAGCGCGGCCTTGGTGTCGGCATAGCCCTGCTCGCCGTAATCGAGCACATGGTTGTTGCCGAGCGTGACGAAATCAACACCGCCCTCGGTGAGGATGTTCACATACTCGGGCACGGCCCGGAAAACGAAGTTCTTGTCCGTCGGCACGCTGTAATCGGAAAGCACGCACTCAAGGTTGGCTATCGTGAAGTCGTCGTCCAGAAACCAGTCCCGCGTCAGTGCGAAGGGATAGGCGTAATCGTCTCCGACGGTGTTGTTGTATGAGTTTGACAGAGCAACGTTATAGATGGAGGATGCCAGTGTGCAGTCGCCTATCATGGAGAAGGTGTAATACTGCGGCTCCGGGTCCGCCTCGGGAACGGGGGTTTCCGGCGCGGGGGCGTTTTCGAGCGGATGCGGCATCTGGGTGGGCGCCTCCGTGGGCGCGGCAGTTTCGGGCGCGCTGATCCCGGCGCTCGCGGCGGGGGCGCGGGCCGCGCCGTAGCTTGCCGAGAAAAGGCAGAGACACAGCACGGCGGCGCAGGACAGTATTCTCTTTATGGCAAGCCTTATTTCTTTATCTGTCATGGTTTGCGTTTCGTCCTTTTTCGGAGAGATGCGGCCTTAATGCGTGGCCTTCATGGCGAGATATGCGTTTATAAAGCCGTCGATGTCGCCGTCCATAACGGCGTTTATGTTGCCGTTTTCATAGCCGGTGCGCGCATCCTTGGCGAGGGTGTAGGGCATGAAAACATAGCTGCGGATGGCGGAGCCGAAATCGATCTTCATCTGGACGCCCTTGATGTCGCTTATCTTTTCAAGATGCTCGCGCTCCTTGATCTCGGCGAGCTTTGCGCGCAGCATGTCCTTGCAGTTTTCGAGATTCTGGAAATGACTGCGCTCGACCTGTGAAGCGACGACGATGCCGGTCGGGATATGGGTCAGGCGAACGGCGGAGGAGGTCTTGTTGACCTTCTGTCCGCCCGCGCCGGAGGAGCGGTAGACGTCCATCTTGATGTCCTCGTCGCGCAGTTCGATCTCGGTCGTGTCCGTTATTTCGGGCATGACCTCAACGGCGGCGAAGCTTGTCTGCCGTCTGCCGGAGGCGTCGAACGGGGAGATGCGGACCAGGCGGTGGACGCCGTTCTCGCTCTTGAGATAGCCGTAGGCATTCTCGCCCTCGATCTTGATCGTGGCGGATTTGATGCCGGCTTCCTCGCCGTCGAGCCAGTCGAGCAGGGTGTATTTGTAGCCGTGGCGCTCCGCCCAGCGGGTGTACATGCGGTAGAGCATGCTGGCCCAGTCCTGAGCCTCGGTCCCGCCTGCGCCGGGGTGCAGGGTCAGTATTGCGTTGTTCGCGTCGTATTCTCCGGAGAGCAGGGTGGAAAGGTGAGCCTGCTCGAGCTCCTGGTCAAACTTTTCATATCCGGAAACGAGCTCGTCGAGCATGCTCTCGTCGTTCTCTTCGAGGGCCATTTCGCATATGGTATACAGGTCCTCCCACTGGGCGCTGAGCTTTTCATAGTTTGCGACCTTGTTCTTGAGCTGCTTTGTGCGCTGGAGCACCTTCTGGCTGGCCTGAGGATCGTTCCAGAAGCCCTCCTGCGCGGCCTCGTTTTCCAGCTTTTCGATCTCCTTGCGCAGATCGTCGAGCTTGAGCGCGTTTTTGAGGGTCTCGAGCCTCGGCTTCTGAGCGTTGAGCTTTACCTTGTATTCTTCAAATTCAAGCATATATGATACCTCTGTATAATAAATATTTTTTCGCGTATTTACCATCGGCTGACAAGCGTGTATGTTCGTGTCATCCGATGGTAGAATATTATAAACAAAAAACCCGCGTCTGTAAATAGTCATCTGGCCCGGCGGAGCGGGAATCGGCGTCCGGGAGCGCAAACCAGGCCCGAAAGCTTTGCTCCGGTGTAAAAGAATAACACAATAGTTCCGTATTAGTGCAGATTTACTCTTTAATTATGCACGGATGTTTGATATAATCATAATGAGTAAAAAGCGGCCAGCGCCGTAAGATAAAGAGAGTGAGGTTTCAACCAATGATTTCACATGGGAAAGAGGTAAAGGTTTTCGCCGGAAATTCCAATGTCGCCCTTGCCGAGGGCATATGCCGCAGCCTGGGAAAGCCCCTTGGAAAGTCCGAGAGCAAGACTTTTGCCGACGGCGAGTGTTCCGTCTCCATTTATGAGCCCGTCCGCGGCTGCGACGTTTTTATTGTCCAGTCGACCTGCAAGCCCGTCAACGACAACCTGATGGAGCTTCTTATCATGATCGATGCAATGCGCCGCGCCTCCGCCGGACGCATCACCGCAGTCATCCCCTATTTCGGCTATGCCCGTCAGGACCGCAAGGCCAAGAGCCGCGATCCTATCTCCGCGAAACTCGTTGCAAACCTTCTGACAGAAGCCGGTGCGGACAGAGTGCTCACCATGGACCTGCATGCAAACCAGATCCAGGGCTTTTTCGACATCCCCGTTGACAACCTTCTCGGCTCCGCCCTCTTCTCCAGCCACTTTATCGAAAGGTTCGGCAGAGGAAACGAGGACCTCATGGCCGTGTCTCCCGACGTCGGCAGCACCGCCCGCGTCCGCAACTTCTCCCATAAGCTCGGCGTCAATATGGCCATCGTTGACAAGCGCCGCGAAAAGGCCAACCAGTCCGAGGTCATGAACATAATCGGCAATGTCGAGGGCAAGACGGTCCTTCTGCTCGACGACATGATCGATACCGCCGGAAGCCTGACGGGGGCTGCAAAGGCCCTTGTGGAGATCGGCGGCGCAAAGGAGATATATGCCTGCGCATCCCACGGCGTCCTCTCCGACCCCGCTATCGAGCGCATCCAGGACAGCTATATCAAGGAAGTTCTCCTGCTCGACACCATCCCCTATCCCGCGGATAAGCCCGTCTGCGACAAGATCAAGTATCTCTCCGTCGCGCCGCTTTTCGCCGAGGCGATAGAGCGTATATACGAGGAAGTTTCCATCTCCTCCCTGTTCGACTGAGTTATGCTGTTCGGTGGAAGCGGAGTTTCCCGGCTCGTCGTTTTTCTCGGCAACCCGGGGCTGAAATATTCCGGGACGCGTCACAACGTCGGCTTCATGACGGCGGACGCGATCGAGAAGAAAACGGGAGTCAGCATAAACCGCGCAAAGTTCAGGGCGCTGACCGCAAGGTGTGAGCTTGGCGGAGAAAGCGTGCTGCTGATGAAGCCGCAGACCTATATGAACCTGTCCGGGGAGGCAGTGGCCGAGGCTGTAAAATTCTATAAGATCTCGCCGGAAAATGTGCTTGTGGTGTGCGACGACGTCTCGCTGCCCTGCGGCAAGCTCCGGTTCCGCACAAAGGGCTCCGCCGGGGGTCATAACGGACTCAAGAGCATCATATCCTGCCTGGGCAGCGATGCGTTCCCGCGCCTGAAGATCGGCGTCGGTTCGCCGCCGCACCCGGATTACGATATGGCGGACTGGGTGCTCGGCGTGTTCCGCGATCAGGACGCCGCTGACATCGCAAAGGCGGTATCGACCGCGGCGGATGCCGTCGAGTGCTTCATAAGGGACGGCGCGGAGCGAGCGATGAACAAATACAACTGAATATACTAAAAAAAGAGAAGGGTAGAGCTGTAAAATGGCTCTGCCCTTTTTTACGGGAAACAGCGGTGTTTCTTTCACGGTTTTTAATTGCGGCTGTTCCCGGCAGAGAAAACGGAACGGGAGAACGGACAAATATCAGAAAACACGCGGTGGGAAAAGCGGAGAGCCGGAAGCGAAAAAAATCAAGGAGACAACATATATGAAAAAGCAGTGTATAGCCATGCTTCTGGCGGGAGGACAGGGCTCGCGCCTGCACGCGCTGACGCGCTCGGACGCAAAGCCGAACCTTTCCTTCGGCGGCAAATACCGCCTTATCGATTTTGCTCTTTCAAACTGTTCAAATTCCGGCATTGATACCGTCGGGGTGCTGACGCAGTACCGCCCGCTGGAGCTCAACCGCTATATCGGCTCGGGACAGCCCTGGGATCTCGATATTTCGGACGGCGGCGTGTGCATACTGCCGCCCTACCGGACGGATGGGGAAAACGGCCGCTGGTTCAGCGGCACGGCGGACGCCGTGTATCAGAACATGGGCTTCATCGGGCTTTATGACCCCGGCCATGTGCTCGTTCTCTCCGCGGATCATATTTATAAGATGGACTATTCAAAGCTGCTGCGCGAGCACATCCGTCTCGGCGCGGACTGCACCGTCGCCGTGCGCCGCGTGGAGCCGGCGGAGGCCTCCCGCTTCGGCATAGTGTGCCTCGACGCGGACGGGAGGATATGCGGGTTCGAGGAAAAGCCGCGGCATCCGAAAAGCAATCTTGCCTCCATGGGAATATATGTTTTCAGGTGGGAAAAGCTCCGCGAATACCTGATAAGAGACGAAACGGACCCGGATTCGGAAAACGACTTCGGCAAAAACGTCCTTCCGGCGATGCTGCGCGGGGGCGCGTCTCTGCGGGCCTACCGCTTCGGAGGATATTGGCGGGACGTCGGAACGATCGGAAGCTTCTGGGACGCGAACATGGATATGCTTTCGCCCGGGACCATCGGCCTCTTTGACCCCGCCTGGCCGATACGGACGCGGAGTCCGATACTTCCGCCCCATTTTACGGGCCGGAACGCCTCCATAAGCCGCTCGATAGTGTCCGAGGGCTGCACTGTTCTGGGCGACGTGTGCAGCTCGGTCCTGTCGACGGGCGCCGTCGTGGAGGAGGGCGCTCGGGTCGAATACAGCATACTCATGCCCGGCTCGCGGGTCTGCGCGGGTGCGCTCGTGCGCTATGCGATAGTGGGCGAGGGTACGGTCATAGGCGAGGGCGCGCTTGTCGGCTCGCCGCCGGACGGCAGCGGCAGCTGGAGCACGGCCACCTGCGGCCCCGGCCTCACGATAGGCGCGGGAGCCGTCGTCCCCGCCGGGGCGATGCTGTTTGACAGCGTCGGGGAGGTGTGCCCGGCATGAACGACCTGCACGGGATAGTATATGCATTTCGCTCGCCGGAGCATCTGGGCGAGCTGGTGGGGCACAGGACCTGCGCGGCGATACCCGTCTGCGGGCGGTACAGGGCGATAGACTTTTCCCTGTCGATGCTCTCCTGCGCGGGTGTGCGCGGCGTCGGGGTCATAATGCAGCGGGATTACCAGTCGCTGATAGACCACGTCGGCAGCGGCAAGGCCTGGGATCTGAGCCGTCTGCGCGGCGGTCTGCACCTTCTGCCGCCGCATGGCCTGCCCGGCGCGCTCGACGGGGACTATAAAGGCTGCATGGAGGCGCTGTATGCCGTTTCAAGCTATATCCGGGAGGTGCCGGAGCGCCATATCGCCCTGCTAAACGGCGGCATGGTCGCAAATTTTGACCTCGAGGCGGCGTTTCGCGCGCATGTCGATACCGGAGCGGACGCAACGGCGCTCTGCCGCGCCCGGTGCTCCGGCGGAGAGCACCATGAGCTCGTGACGGACGCCGCCGGAAAATGCGAAAAGCTTCTGTGCGGACGCAGGACTCCGGGCGGCGGGCTGGAGCTGCTCGAGAGCTGCATTATAAAAAAAGACGTTCTCCTCCGGCTCATCGGCGACTGCGCGGCGCAGGGCCTGCGGCATTTCCACCGCGATGCGCTGCAATGCCTTGTAAAGGGCGGCGGGGACGTAAGGGCCTTTGTGTGCGATGATTACGCCAGAAGCATAAGCAGTGTCCGGGAATATATGGCGATAAATATGGATATGCTTGAGTTTGAAAACAGGGCGCGGCTGTTTCCGGCCTCGCGCCCGGTCAGAACGAACGGGCGTGCCGATGTCAGCACATGCTACGGACCGCACGCCGTCTCGCGCGGATGTCTTGTTGCGGACGGATGCTATATCGAGGGCAACGTTGAAAACTGCGTCATTTTCCGCGGCGTTCGCATCGGGGAGAAGGCGATGCTGCGCAGCTGCGTCGTGATGCAGGACTGCGTCATCGGCGCGCAGGCGATATTGAAGAACGTGATAGCCGACAAGGAAGCGGCGGTAACGCCGTACACGGTCCTGACGGGGAGCCGGAATCTTCCCCTTGTGATCCCAAGAGGGGAAACCGTTTAGTTATTATAATAATGAGGTAAGAATGAAAGAAGTTTCCGCATCGGAGATATTTGAAAAGCTGGAGGATAAGCTCCGCGCACATTTCGGTGTAACGGGAAGGACCGCGACGGACACGCAGGTGTTCTGCGCCTGCGCGGAGCTGGTGCGCGAGAGCATGTCCCGCGGGCTGGCCGCGGAGAGCTCGCGGGAGGGGCGTCAGGTGCACTATCTGTCGATGGAGTTCCTGCTTGGCCGCTCGCTCGAAAAAAACGCATATAACCTCGGCGTGCTTGAGCCTCTGTGCCGGGCGCTGGAGGATATGGGGCGCGAGCCGGCGGAGATATTCGAGCGCGAACCGGACGCGGGTCTGGGAAACGGGGGACTGGGCAGGCTCGCCGCCTGCTATATGGATTCCTGCGCGACTCTCGGTCTGCCCGTCACGGGATATTCGATCTGCTATGAAAACGGCATGTTCCGCCAGAGCATCGAGCATGGACGGCAGCACGAGCTTGCCGACGACTGGCTCGACGTCGGGGAAAGCTGGCTCGTCTCGCAGCATGACGACGCGGTCGAGGTCCGCTTCGGCGGGCGCGTGGAGCAGAGCTGGGACCCCGGCGGAAGATGCCGCGCGGAGCTGAAGGAATATCAGAGCGTCATCGCGCTCCCGCGCGATATGCTCATCTCCGGCTATAAGGGGGGCAGGGTGTGCCGCCTGAGATTATGGGAGGCGCGCTCGCCGAGCCGGCTGGATATGCGCCTGTTCACGAGCGG
>CAKSXP010000029.1 GCA_934515035.1 uncultured Oscillospiraceae bacterium | reverse complement strand
GCCAGATACTTCAGTTTAACAAGACAAACGACAAATACCGCATTGAAGTAAAGGACTATTCGGAGTATAATACCGACGACGATTACACAGCCGGTCTGACCAAGCTCACGACCGAGATCGTCTCCGGCAATGTGCCCGACCTTTTGTCCACCACCAGCCTGCCCATCGAAAAGTATGCGGCAAAGGGCCTGCTCGAGGACCTCTATACATATATGGACGCCGATCCCAATCTCGGCCGCGACAAGTTCGTGCCCGCTGTCCTCAACGCGCTCCAGACCGAGGACGGCAAGCTCTATCAGATGGTCAGCAACTTCAGCGTTTACACCGTCATGGGCGACGGCGACAAGGTCGGCTATGAAAGAGGCTGGACCCTTGACGAGCTCAAGGCGGTCATGGCTCAACTGCCCGAGGGCACCGACGTGTTCGGCATAGGAACGACCCGCGACAACGTGCTTTCCTTCGCTCTTTCCTTCGGCATGGACGACTATGTGAACTGGGAGACCGGCGAATGCAAATTCGATTCTCAGGGCTTTGTTGACCTGCTCGAGTTCTGCAACAGCTTCCCCAAGGAGTTCGACTGGGATAACTATGAGTATACGGACGAGGACAACGATGCCGACCGTATAATGTCCGGCAAGCAGCTTCTGCTCCAGACCAGCCTTTCCGGCTTTGATGAGTTCCAGATATACAGCGCGATGTTCAACGACAACGTTGTGTTCAAGGGCTTCCCCTGCGAGAGCAAAAACGGCAACGCGCTCACCGTCGGCACCGGCATCGCAATGACCACCTCCTGCGCCGACAAGCAGGGCGGCTGGGAGTTTATAAGCAGCATGCTCTCCGCCGAATATCAGGAGGAGAACGTCTGGAGTTTTCCGAGCAATCAGGAGGCCTTTGACAAGATGCTCAAAGAGGCGATGACCCCCGAGTATTACACCGACCCCGAGACCGGCGAGCAGGTCGAGCAGTCCAAGGGCGGTTGGGGCTGGGGCAGCCTCAACATCGAGATCTATGCCCTCACTCAGGAAGAGGCCGACGCCATCGTGGAGGTCATAAACTCCGTCGATAAGATATACAGCTACGACACCGACATCATGAACATCGTGACCGAGGAGTGCGCGGCGTACTTCAACGGCGAAAAGTCCGCGCAGGACACCGCGAACCTGATCCAGAGCAGAGTCAAGATATATGTCAATGAGCAGAGATAAGCGGTTTGCTTTTTAGTTTCCGCCTTACCAGGCGGGGGGCTGCTCCGCAGAGGTACTTTTCTTGCACGTTTTTTCTTTCTATCTTTAATCTGGATGGCATCCAGCGTGCGTCTGCTCCGCAGGGGGTAACTTTTCTTGCTTGTGCAAGAAAAGTCACCAAAAGAACACACCAGAGAGGGGCTTTTACAAAGCCGCCCCTCTCTGGACTCTCCCTCCTAACGGGCAGCCGGGTACTTCTGGGCTTAAAAAGGTCATTACTAATCGTTACGTCGAATCAACCGCGCTGCTCACGCTACGCGCGGAACGTCGAAAGTGACAGCTTATCGCTCCGCTTCCGCTAACGAGAGAAGAGAAAGCTCCGCCGAACGCAGTCATTTCTCCTTAATCATCCGAGACCCGCTGCGCTGGGCTCTCGGATGAGATAAAAAGAGTCAACCATCGCACAACGAACTATTCTTCGTGCGTAGCGATAGCAGCACGATTGATTCAACGCGGATAATAGCAACCACTTATCAGGGTCGCGCCTTAGAAATGCTGATCACACCCGTACCCGTTAACGGTTTAGGAGGGGGTTTCCAAAGGGGGGCGGCTTTGTAAAAGCCACCCTTTGGCCTGTTCTTTTGGGCACTTTTCTTGCAGGAGCAAGAAAAGCGCCTCTGCGAAGCAAACCCAGCTTGATAAAGCTAAAGACAAAATAGAAGAAAAAGATAAAGAAAAAATCCCCCCCCCTTCCCCCGCGTGGAAACGCAAAAAACCCTCGAAAGGAGCGTGAAGTCTTTGAAAGGAAAAAAGAAAAAAGAACTCCGCACAGGTCCCCGGCTGAACCGAAGAAAGCTGGATGACAAGCTGCGCTCCTTTGCGTTTATCGGGCCGAGCGCGCTCGGCGTGGGGCTGTTTTTCATCGTTCCCTTTCTGATCGTTGTATACTATTCGGTCATCAACAACCCCATACAGCGCGAGTTTGTTTTTCTGGACAACTTCATCGCGCTTTTCAAAAACTCGTCCTTCCGCACGGCGGCTTCCAACACGCTCAAGTTCTCGGTGATGGCCGTGCCGCTGGCGGTCGTTCTGGCTATCGTGCTGGCGCTCATGCTCGAGTGCCGCATACCGCTCAAGAGCCAGTTCCGCACCTTCTTCCTCAGCCCGATGATGGTGCCGATAGCCTCCGTCGTGCTGATATGGCAGGTCGTTTTTCACAACAACGGCACGCTCAACGAATTTCTCGCCCTGTTCGGGGCGGACAAGATCGACTGGCTGAAAAGCGATTACTGCCTGCTGGTCGTTCTCGTGCTCTTCCTCTGGAAGAACCTTGGCTACAACATGATCCTGTTCATGGCGAACCTGAGCAACATCCCGAAGGAGCTGCTCGAGGTCGCGGACGTCGAGGGCGCGTCCCCTGCGTACAAGTTCTTCCACATCAAACTTCGCTATCTCTCGCCGACGGTGCTTTTCGTCACCATTCTGTCGCTGATAAACTCCTTCAAGGTTTTCAGAGAGGTCTATCTGCTGACCGGCGATTATCCATATGAGGGGCTGTATATGCTCCAGCATTTCATGAACAACACCTTCAAGTCACTGGATTATCAGAAGCTGTCCTCCGCGGCGGTCGTCATGGCCATCGTGATGGTCATTATCATCGCGCTGCTGTTCGTTCTCGAGGACTGGTTCGGAAAGGATGTGGAGGGATGAAGAAAAAGCGTCTTTTCGGCCGCTGCGCAATGTTTCTGGTCTGCGCGTTCTTCGCCGTTGCGTTCCTGCTGCCGACCGTGCTGACGATAACGAACTCCTTCATGTCGCAGACCGAGATAAACGCCAACTACGGCGTTGTTTTCTCCGGCGGAGCCCAGGACGGCGGCAAGACCTATATGTCCGAAACCGTCAACCTCAAGTTCATTCCGGACAAGGTCAGCCTTTCGCAGTACATAACCGTTCTGTTCAAAAGCCCCGAATATTTGATGAAGTTCTGGAACTCCGTCATTCTCGTCGTGCCGATCGTCATACTTCAGGTGGCGATAGCCGCGCTCGCGGCTTACAGCTTCACGCGGTACCGCACGAAGTTCAAGAGCTTTCTGTTTTTCTTTTATGTCATTCTGATGCTCATGCCGTATCAGGTAACGCTGGTGCCGAACTATCTGGTCAGCGACTGGCTGGGCATACTCAACACGCGCTGGGCGATAATCCTGCCCGGCATGTTCGCGCCGTTCTCCGTCTTTCTGCTGACGAAGTTCATGCGGCGAATACCCGGTTCGCTGATCGAGGCGGCAAAGCTCGACGGCGCGGGTGAGTGGCAGATATTCACGAAGATATGCCTGCCCCAGTGCCGCTCGGCGCTGTATTCGATAGCAATACTTGTTTTCATCGACTATTGGAACATGGTCGAGCAGCCGATAGTCCTGCTGGCCGACGCGGAAAAGCAGCCCCTGTCCGTTTATCTGTCAACGATAAACTCCGGAGAGGTCGGCATCGCCTTTGCCGTCGCGGTCATATACATGATCCCTTCGCTGCTGCTGTTCCTCCACGGCGAGGAATACCTGGTCGAGGGCATCGCTTATTCCGGCTCCGTAAAGGGATAAGCGCAAACGCGAAAAATTGTAACTGAGTACTCAGGAGGAAAGAGTAATGACGGAACAAACGACCAAGAAAAGAGGATGGATAAAAAACGTAGCCATCATATTCCTTGCGGTGATGCTGCTTCTGACCTTCCTTTCCAACACCATCATGAACCGCTCGCTGCCCGAGGTGGCGGCACAGTATGTGTCCTCCGGCTCGGTAACGACGCGCGTCAGGGGCACGGGCACGGTCACGGCCGTTGAGAACTATGAGGTCAAGATAACGCAGTCGCGCAAGGTGCAGTCCGTTGCCGTGCGCGTAGGGGACGAGGTCTCCGTCGGCGATACGCTGATATATCTGAGCGCCGATTCCAGCAACGAGCTGAAGGACGCCCAGAAAGCGCTCGAGGATCTGGAGCTGGCCTACGAAAAAGCGCTCATAGGCGCCGCAGGCAGCGATTACGCCAAGGAGAACCGCGACATCCAGAACGCCCGCGAGACCCTGGCCGAGGCGGAGGCGGCGCGCGACCTGCTGCCCGCCGTTTCGCAGGAGCAGATAAACGCGGCAAAGTCCGCGCTCGATGCGGCAAAGTCCGCCGTTGCGAACGCGGAGCTCGCCGTTATGTCCGCCCAGAGCGAGGTCGATACCGCGCAGGCCAATCTGGACGCGCTCGGCGGCAGGAATCCCGGCTCCGGCGGGGATTATACCGCGGTGGCACAGGCCAAGAACGCCCTGGACGCGGCGGAAAACACCCTTGCCGCCAAAAAGCTGCAATACGGCGCGGATTACGACCTTATGAAGCAGACGGCGGAGAACAACCGCGGAACCAACAGCCTTGCGGTATATATGCAGTATCTGTCCGAGATATACTCCACGTATGACAAAGACTCGAGCGAATATGCACAGCACATCGCCTATACGGAAATAACCACGGCTGAAAAGGCGAGAGACGACGCAAAGGCCGCCTATGACGCGGCTTACAGCGCCTATTATGAAAACTCTTCCGGCGGCAACGAGTATGAGTGGGACCGCCTGAACAAGATACTGACGGACAAAAAAGCAGTCCTGACCGAAAAGAACAAGGCCAAGTCCGACGCGGAGACCGCACAGACCGCCGCCCAGAACAGCTATGACGAGCTGATCTCCAAGCGCGACGAGCGCAAGACCGCGGAGACAAACGTCAAAAACTGCCGGACGACGCTGGAGGACCTTATCTTCGCTTTGCAGGAGCAGCAGAAGGCCGACGGCATCACCAGCGCGACGAACGCGCTCGACCTTCAGGCACAGCGCAGAGACATCGAGGACAAGAAGGCCGAGATCGCCGAGCTTCAGGCCGGCGCCAACGGGACCAGCATCGAGAGCACCGTTGCGGGCACGGTCCAGTCCGTTTCCGTCACCGCGGGCGACACCGCGGCTCCGGACGCCGCGCTTATGACGATCGAGGTCGGAGACAGGGGATATACCCTCAGCTTCTCGGTCACGAACGACCAGGCAAAGAAGGTAAAGACCGGCGATACGGCCGATGTTTCAAACTACTACTGGGGCGGAGAGATCAACGCGACGCTCACGAGCATACGCAACGACCCCGAAAAGCCGCAGAGCAACAAGCTGCTCACCTTCGACGTCAGCGGCGATGTTGAGGCGGGCACCCAGCTCACGCTGTCCGTCGGACAGAAGAGCGCAAATTACGACATGATAGTTCCCAACAGCGCGATCAAGAGCGACTCCAACGGAGATTTCGTGCTCGTCGTCATCGCGAAGAGCTCGCCGCTCGGCAACCGCTATATCGTGCAGCGCGCGGACGTCAAGGTCCTTGCCTCCGACGATATGAACACCGCGGTCTCCGGCGCTGTCACCTCGGGCGATTTCGTCATAACGACAGCCACCGCGCCGATCGAGCCGGGTATGCAGGTCCGCATGGCGGAGGGTTAATGAAATTACGGCATCGCCATCCGGATGAAAAGGAGGACGGCGCATATGAAAAGTAAAAAGAAGCTTGTCCTTGCCATCGTGGCCGGGGCGCTGACCCTTCTTGCCGCGGTCTGCGCCGTTATAATGGCCGTCCTCGGCGGCACGCTCGAAGCCCAGAAGGCGGACGAGCGCTGGCGCGGAGAGAACAGCGAGCGCTTTGCGCAGGTCAGCATTTTCTTCCCCGTCGGCTCCGAGCTGGAGGAGACGAGCCTGTATTCCTTCCATGAAACGATCAACAGCAAGCTGGTCGAGGCCGGCCTTGAACAGCCGGAGACCGGCTCGCTCTGGACGGAGTGCTATTCCGCGAAGGGCAAGATAACGGTCGAGGGCTCGCGCGGCAGCAGCCAGGCGGCTGCACTTGGCATCGGCGGCGATTTCTTCCTGTTCCACCCGCTGCGCCTGCGTTCCGGCGGATATATCTCCGGCGATGATCTCATGCAGGACCGCGTTGTCCTCGACGAGGAACTGGCCTGGAAGCTGTTCGGCTCCGTTGACCTTGCCGGGATGACGGTGACGATTGGCGGGAAGCCCTATTATATTGCGGGCGTCGTGGAGCGCGAGACGGATTTTGCCAGCAGCAAGGCATATACCGACGGACCGGGCATCTTCATGTCATACAGCGCCCTCAAGGATATGGGAGCATGCAGCGGCATCAGCTGCTATGAGCTTGTCTGCGCCGACCCGATATCCGGCTTTGCCAGCGGCGTCGTGACCGACGGCCTTTCCAACAGCGGGGCTTATCCCGTTATTGAAAACAGCTCGAGATATTCGCTCTCCGGCACCTTCCGCGTTGTCGGCGATTTCGGAGAGAGGTCGATGAACAATTACGGAGTCGTATATCCCTACTGGGAGAACGCGGCGCGGCTCATCGAGGACTATATGGCGCTGTGCCTTGTGCTGTTCATCATTTTTGCGGCGATGCCCGCCGTATGCCTGCTCGTCCTTGCCATCATCTGGCTGCGGCGCGGCGCGGCGTGGGCAAAGTCCGGCGCGATACGCCTTGCCGATGAGGCGCAGGAGAAGCGTTATGAGCTCATGACCGAGCGGAGCGAGGACCGGAAAAAGAGAAAGCGCGCCGAGAAACGCGCCAAAACCGCCGGAAAGCACGCAAAGTCCCGCAAAAAGGAGACCGCCTCCAGCGCGGCGGAGTGATTTTTTATGAAAACGGAAAAGCTTTTTTATACCGAACCCGAAACGGCGGAGTTTTCCGCCCGTGTCCTTTCCTGCCGCGAGGCGGAAACGGGCTGGGAGCTCGTCCTGGACAGGACGGCCTTCTACCCGGAAGGAGGGGGACAGCCCTGCGACCTCGGCTCCATCGACGGAGCCGGGGTCCGGTTCGTTTCCGGGCACGGCGGCGAGATCGTGCATATCGTGGACAGAGCCTTCGCCGCCGGAAGCACGGTGCGCGGCGCCGTCGACATGCGCCGCCGCCGCGACTATACGGAGCAGCACACCGCCGACCATGTTCTGACCGGGGTCATCCACCGCCGGTACGGCTTTGACAACGTCGGCTTCCACATGGGCGCGGAGACGACGGCCATTGACCTGAACGGCGTTCTGACGACTGAACAGCTCGCGGAGATGGAGGACGAGGCAAACGCGGCGATCCGCGCCGATCTGCCCGTTCTGGAGAGCTATCCCACCGGCGAAGAGCTTGAGCACCTTGATTACCGCAGCAAGAAGGAGCTGGAGGGCGAGGTGCGCATCATAACGATACCCGGCGTGGACGTCTGCGCCTGCTGCGGCACGCATGTGGCGCGCACGGGCGCGCTTGGCCTGATAAAGATACTGTCGGCGGAGCGGCTTCGCGGCGGGATACGGCTGGAGTTTGCTGCGGGCGAACGCGCGTGGCGCTTTGTGTCCGCGGTATTTGAGGAAAACCGGAAAAATTCCGTTCTGCTCTCGGCAAAGCAGCAGGAGACCTCGGCCGCGGTCAGCCGCCTGCTGGAGGAGCAGTCGCGGCTCAAGGCGGAGCTTGCCGCGGCGGAAAAACGCTGGTATTCCGCGGTTTCGCGCGCGAACGAGGGAAAGACGCCGGTGTTTGAGCCGGGGCTGTCCGCCGGACAGGTGCAGCGGCTCGCAAACGAGCTGATGTCGGCGACGGAGAGCGTCTGCGCGGTGTTTTCCGGCTCGGACGCGGAGGGCTGGCGCTACGCCGTCGGACAGAGGGACGGCGACGTGCGCGGGCTTGTAAAGCGGATGAACGAGGAGCTGTCCGGCCGCGGCGGGGGAAGGCCCGCCTTTGCGCAGGGACAGGTTTTTGCGGCGCGAAAGGACATTGAGAAATTCTTCGAAAAGGACTGACGACAGCTCCCGCCGGACAATGCTCCGTATACATGACTTCACCCCATCCGGAAAAGAGCGTGTGCTCTCTTCCGGATGGGGTGAAATTCGTTTACGGGACAGGGCCCGTCCGCGTTATTTTGTTTTCCGCCATTCGACGCGGCGCGTCTGAAAATGCATCAGGACCGCGGCGCCGGTGACGGCGGCGGCTCCGACAAGGAAGGTGAGCTCCGACCGGAGGTCAAGATATACTCCGACAAAGATGAGAAACGCCGCTTCGCCCAGCGTGGACACGGCGGACGTGACCGCCAGAATGACGGACGCTCTGACGATGCGGACCGCGCCGCGCTCATATTGCTCGCGGTTGAGCTTTTCCCCGGCGTTCCAGAGCTTGAATGCGTCTATGACGCAGACGACGGACAGCATGAGAGACAGAACGTATGGCGCCAGCACATAGAACCTGTATATCCCGCTCATGTGCAGAAAGCCGATCATGAGAAGAACGGCAAAGCAGCAGACCGAAAGGCCGGCGGTTATATAATTGTGCCGCCTGAGTTCCGCGGCGGTCCCGGTGAACACATACCAGTCGCCGGTGTATACAAGCTCTTTTCCCACGAGCTTGTAATCCTCGATATATTTTCGCCTGCCGCGCTTTTTGATGACGGGCTTTTTGTCCATGTAATCTCTGATAGCTTTTTTGTCCATGCAGATATCTCCCCGGAAGCAGTTTATTCTTATATTATATATCCTGCGCGAGTTTTTTTCAATCCGTTTTGCCGGAGCGGCGCGGGCGGGAAAGACGCCGATATATAAAAATTTTTGTTTTTTTACACTTTTTCACACCAAAGTATTGTATATTTTAATTATTTAGTGTAAATTATACGGGTCTATTATTTATATAAAATGTGGAGGATGTAAAAAGTGGAGAGTAATAACAGGGGTCAATGGAAATCGAACTTCGGTTTCCTGATGGCGGCGATAGGCTCCGCCGTGGGATTGGGAAACATCTGGGGATTTCCGTTCAAAATGGGCAGCAACGGCGGCTTTGCCTTCCTGCTCGTATACATAGTCATGGCGGCGCTGGTCGGCTTTACGATCATGCTCGGCGAATTCGGGCTCGGCCGCACCACGGGAAAGAGCTCTATCGCAACTTACAGGATGCTGTCCAAACGCTTCAAGTGGCTGGGCTGGCCGGGATTTATCTCTGCTTTCCTTATCCTGAGCTTTTACTGCGTTCTCGGCGGCTACTGCGTCAAGTATGTCGTCGTCAATGTCTGCGAGCTGTTCGGCGCAGCTTACGGCAGCGGCGGAGAGATATTCGGCGAGCTCACCGGAAACATGGCGGAGTCGCTGATATACACTCTGATATTCGTCATCCTGAACGCCGTCATCGTTATGGGCGGCATCTCCGGCGGTATCGAGAAATTCTCGAAGGTCGCCATGCCCGCGCTGTTTGTTATGCTCGTGATAATCATCATCCGCAGCGTTACGCTCGACGGCGCTGCCGAGGGCATCAGATTCATGTTCAAGCCCAATTTTGAGCCGTTCCGTGAGAACTTCCTCGGCGTTGTGGCCAAGGCCGGCGGACAGATGTTCTTCTCGCTGTCGATCGGCGTAGGAACGATGCTGACTTACGGTTCGTATCTCCGCAAGGAGGAGAATCTGGAGCGAAACTGCACACTGATCGTAATAGCGGACACCGTCGTTGCGCTGATGGCGGGCCTTGCGGTCATTCCGGCGTCCTTTGCCATCGGCGGAGCGGACGCCGCAATGGCGGGACCGGGACTGCTGTTCATAACGCTTCAGGACGTTTTCAGATCCATGGGCGTGCTTGGCCCCGTGTTCGGCATTATTTTCTATCTGCTGGTCGTGATAGCGGCGGTGACGTCGTCCATCTCCATTATAGAGATCATAACCACGTTCTATCTCGACAACGCGGAGGCTAAGGGAAAGACCGCCAACCGCAAAAAGGTCACCATCATCACCTGCGTCGTTGTAATGGCGCTCGCCTCCATCGTCGCGATAGACGGCATGGGCGGCAACGGGATCTGGATACCCTTCCAGAATTCCCTGGGCGTTATCGGCTCGTTCAACGACTGCTGGGTCGATTTCATGGACTTCTGGGCCGAGGGCATATTCATGCCGCTGACCGCGCTGCTCATGTGCATATTCATAGGCTATGAGTACGGCGTTGACAGGTTCGGCGAGGAGGTCGCGCTCTGCGGAAACCGCTTTGCGAGCCGCGGCTTCTTCCGCGTTTGCTGCAAGGTGATCGCGCCCGCGGCAATGGTGCTCATCTTCCTCGGACAGATCGACTCCATATTCGCGCTGCATATTTTCGGATAACACATAACCCCCCGACCATTTGGCAGAGGGGCCATAAAACAGACAGATCCTCCGTATGACCGACTCATACGGAGGATCTTCGCGCTCTGTACCGGAAAGGGAATACCCGCGGCTCCCTCACGGCTGACGCCGCGCCGTCATTGCGGCAGAAGCTCTTCGATCGCGGCGCGGTAAGCTTCGCCCGCGCGCTCCCAGGCCGCGCCGTGGGACACGCCCTCGGCTATGAGGAGGCGCTTTTCCGCCGTGCAGGCGTCATACAGCGTCTGCGTCCAGTCGTCGGGCGAGAAGCCGTCGTTCGTCCCGCTGACGAAAACCGTGGGAGTGGCCGATGCGGCCGCGGCCGCGGTCATATCCATGCTGTCCGGCGAGAAGCCGAGCTTCTGGTTGAGCGAAAACTTCATCGCGATGCGCGAGAGTATGCCGCGCATTTCGAACTGGCGCGCGGCCTGATGGGTGATGAGCGTCATCATATCCGTGCTCGCGCTCTCGGCCACGATGAGCCCGACCGTTATTCCGGCGGCGCCCTCGTTACGGAGCCCGTCCATGAGGTCCGTGTTTCCGCACATCAGCAGCGCCGCGTTCGCGCCCAGCCCCTCGCCGTGGATGACATAGGCGTTCACGCCGGTCGTGTCCGCCGCCGCGCGGAGCAGGTCGTAAAGGTCATACTGTTCGTAAAAGCCGAGCGTTGTCAGGCTGTCGTTTCCGTCGTGACAGCGCAGCTGGGGTATCAGGACGTTATAGCCGCGCCCGGTCCAGAAATCGGCCCAGCGGGCGGCAAAGTCCTGGCTGCGGCCGTAGGCATGCAGCAGGACGGCGGTTTTGCTGCTGCCCGCGTCGTAGTAATCGGCGGACAGTTCGGTCCCGCCCCTTACAAAGAGGGAACCCGCCGTTGAGGCGGTGAAGTCGAAGGAGCTGTGCTCAAGCTCCGCCAGCGCTGCCAGCCCACTGTCCACGGAGCTGTCCTGCATCTGCCGCAGCTCCTCCGAGCCGTACCAGTCCGCGTCCTGGGCGAGCAGCGCGTCGGAACCGCTGCGCTCAAAGCATATCGGGAAAAGCGCCGAGACCGTGTTTGCCTGGCTGTAAAAAGCGTAAAAGACGCATATCAGAACGACGATGACGCCGAAGGCGGCGGTGCTCGCGGCACTGCTCTTTCTGTTTTGCATATTGATGCTCTCCTTAAATCGGTTCATTTTTGTTCAAGTATACCAAAACACCGCGGGCTATTCAAGGCGTCAGCCGAAGATCCAGATTTTTTTGGCAATTAAACTTTTAATTTCTTGTAAAAAATCGGAGATGGGCGGCTTTACTTTTAAATACCGATATGTTACGATATTCTGTATAAAATCAGCTTTTTCAAATACAGTCAGAGGTGATGTTCATGTCCTTCAAGTTCATCGGCGGCGTGCATCCGGACGATAAAAAAGCTCCGGCAAATAAAATCGCCGTTACCCAGATGACGCCCCCGCCGCAGGTCATCATACCGATGTCCCTGCACATCGGCGCGCCCTGCCAGCCCATTGTCGCCGTCGGCGACGAGGTGAAGCTCGGCCAGAAGATCGGCGACTCCGCCGCGCCGGTATCCGCGCCGATCCACGCTTCCGTTTCCGGAAAAGTGACGGCGATCGAACCCCGGCTCCACTCCAACGGGTCGATGGTGAATTCCATCGTCATCGAGAACGACGGCCTTGACACGCCCTGCGAAACGATGGTCCCCCACAGCGAGGAGGAGCTTGAGGATCCCGACAAGCTCGCCGCGATAATACGTGAGGCCGGCATCGTCGGCATGGGCGGCGCTACATTCCCGACCGGGTTCAAGATAACCAGCGGCAAGGGCAAGGTCAACACCGTTATAATAAACGGCGCCGAGTGCGAGCCCTATATAACCAGCGACCACCGCACGATGCTGGAGCATCCGGACGAGGTGCTGGGTGGGATAAGCCTTCTCATGCGCGCCTGCGGCGTTGACAAGGCCACCTTTGCGATCGAAAAAAACAAGGCCGATGCCATAAAGCTTCTGAAGGAGCGCAACCCCGCTGGCTCCGGCATCGAGATCCTTGCGCTGCCCTGCCGCTATCCGCAGGGCGCTGAAAAACAGCTCATACGCACCGTCACGGGAAAAGAGGTCCCGCCCGGAGGGCTGCCTGCGGCCGTTGGCTGCGCCGTGTTCAATACCTTCACGGCATACAGCGTTTACAGGGCCTGCTATGAGGGACGCCCCGCCATCGAGCGCGTCGTCACCGTCTCCGGCTCCGCCATTGCCGAGCCGAAGAACCTCATCGTCCGCGTCGGAACGCCGCTTTCCTATGTCTTTGAACAGGCCGGCGGTTTCAGAAAAGAGCCGAATAAAATTCTCATGGGCGGTCCCATGATGGGCAACGCCATGT
>CAKSXP010000028.1 GCA_934515035.1 uncultured Oscillospiraceae bacterium | reverse complement strand
ATGCACGTTCTTTGGGCATGGTGACTGCCCCGGCTCCATTGCGCCGCTGCTGCGGTCAACGATCGAAAGTCTTATTCGGAATAACTCTGTCACCATGTTTTATGTTGGTAATCACGGCCGCTTCGATGCCCTCGCGAGGTCTGCTCTGCGGGAATTAAGAGCGAAGTATCCGCAGATCGAATATGCCGTTGTACTGGCCTATATGCCGAAAGAGAAGGACCCTTTTGACAACACTGACTTTTCGGATACCATATTTCCCGAAGAGATCGAGAATGTTCCGCGGCGTTTTTCGATATCCTGGCGCAACAAATGGATGCTTAGCCGGTCCGAATATGTCATCACATATGTCACACATTCCTGGGGCGGCGCTGCGCAGTTTGCGGAGCTGGCAAAAAAGCAGCACAAAACGGTTTATGATCTTGCAGAGCTGACGAAGCGGGAGACGGTTTTCCGTCTCTTTTTCTTATAAAAAACCGGCGTCTGCTTTTTGGGCAGACGCCGGTGAGGTCGTTAAAAAACGGAGATATCTGACGGTATCTATTAATACATGCCGCTCATGTCTCCGCCGGCAGCGGCCGGAGCGGGAGGCTCGGGCAGATCGCCGACGAGGGACTCGGTGGTCAGGACCATGGAAGCGACGGAGGAGGCGTTCTCAATAGCGCTGCGGCAGACCTTGGTCGGGTCAACGATGCCGGCGGCGACGAGGTCGCAGTATTCCTCGGTAGCGGCGTTGAAGCCGAAGGTGGTGTCATCGCTGGCGGAAACTCTCTCGAGGATGACGGCGCCCTCCAGACCGGCGTTCGCGGCGATCTGGCGGATGGGGGCGGTGAGAGCCTTGGCGATGATGTCGGCGCCGGTCTTCTCGTCGCCGGTCAGGGTCTTGGTCAGCTCGGCGGCAGCCTTGCTGGCGATGACGTATGCGGTGCCGCCGCCGGCAACGATGCCTTCCTCAACGGCTGCACGGGTGGCGTTCAGAGCGTCCTCGATGCGGAGCTTCTTCTCCTTCATCTCGGTCTCGGTGGCTGCGCCGACCTTGATGACGGCAACGCCGCCGGAGAGCTTGGCTATACGCTCGGAATACTTTTCTTTATCATACTCGGAGGTGGAAACTTCCATCTGCGCGTTGATGGCGCGGATGCGGTCCGCGATATCCTCGCTGCGGCCTGCGCCGTCGACGATGATGGTGTTCTCCTTGGTGACCTTGACCTGGCGGGCATGGCCGAGCATGGAGATGTCGGCTTCCTTGAGCTCCATTCCGAGGTCGGAGGAGATGACGGTGCCGCCGGTCAGGATGGCGATATCCTGGAGCATTTCCTTACGTCTGTCGCCGAAGCCGGGGGCCTTTACGCAGACGCAGGTGAAGGTGCCGCGCAGCTTGTTGAGCAGGATGGTCGCAAGAGCCTCGCCCTCGACGTCCTCTGCGATGATGACGAGCTTTCCGCCCGCCTGCACGACCTGCTCGAGCAGGGGCAGGATGTCCTGAATGTTGGAGATCTTCTTATCGGTGAGAAGGATGAGAGCGTCGTCGATGACGGCTTCCATCTTCTCGGTATCGGTGGCCATGTACGGGGTGACATAGCCGCGGTCAAACTGCATGCCCTCGACGACCTCGGAATAGGTCTCGGCGGTCTTGGACTCCTCGACGGTGATAACGCCGTTCTGGGAGACTTTCTCCATAGCCTCGGCGATCAGGTTGCCGATGACTTCGTCGCCGGAGGAAACGGTGCCGACACGGGCGATGTCAACGGTGCCGCTGACGGGGTGAGAGGCGGCGCGGATGGCGCCGACTGCGGCGTCGGTGGCCTTCTGGATACCGCGGCGCATGACCATCGGGTTGGCGCCCGCGGCAACGTTCTTCAGTCCCTCGCGGACCATGGCCTGGGCCAGAACGGTCGCGGAGGTGGTGCCGTCTCCGGCGGTGTCGTTGGTCTTGGTGGAGACTTCCTTGATGAGCTGTGCGCCCATGTTCTCGAAAACGTTCTCAAGCTCGATCTCCTTGGCGATGGTGACGCCGTCGTTGGTGATCAGGGGAGAACCGTACTTCTTGCCGAGAACGACATTGCGGCCCTTGGGGCCGAGGGTGATCTTAACGGTATCGGCGAGCTGGTCAACGCCGCGCTGGAGAGCCTTGCGCGCTTCTTCGCCGTAAATTATCTGTTTTGCCATGATATATTCCTCCTAAAACTTACTCGACTATCGCAAGGATGTCGCTCTGGCGAACGATCATATACTCCTCGCCGTCTATCTTGACGCTGGTGCCGCTGTACTTTCCGGTGATGACCTTATCGCCGGCAACGACTTCCATCTCGACCTCGTTGCCATCGACGAATCCGCCGGGGCCGACAACGACCACTTCATATACTTCGGGCTTTTCCTGAGCGGCGGAAGAAAGGATGATGCCGCCCTTCGTTTTCTCTTCGGCCTGGATCTGCTTGAGGACCACGCGGTCTGCCAAAGGTCTAAGGTTCATTATATATTGCCTCCTAAAAAATTATTACAATTTCAGCTGAATTAGCACTCTTTAGCCATGAGTGCTAACCCGTCTATAATAATAGTCGATGATCCCCCAATGTGCAAGCTGTAAAATTGGGATAATAAAGGATTATTCCCGTAAAAACCGGGATTAATTCAATTTAAGCGGCCTCCACCAATTGAAACCTCCCAATTTTTCTGTTTTGCTTTGGTTTTCTCGATTTCGTTTTTAAAATATTCCATATTGGCGGGAAAAATAAAGTTGACGCCGCCGGGGATGAGCTCAAAGCGGACTTTGTCTGCATAAATGGCCTCGCCGTCGATGTTGACGACCATTTCCCCGCTGCTTTCGATCTCCATTTCCGTTGCGCGGAGGTGGGTTATGTATTCCGGATGCTTGCGGAACTGTCCCTTGGCGTAGCTGCCGACAACGCGGGCGAAGGTAAGGCGGGAGACCGCCTTCACGATAAGGAAGTCGATCAGTCCGTCGTCGACTCTGGCGGAGGGGACGGGGTTGAACGAGCCGCCGTAGCAGGTGCCGTTGCAGGCGCAGACAAGCGTCTGCTCGCCGTCAAACTCGCGGTTTGCGCAGCGCACATGCATGGGCTGGGTGATGCCCTTGACGAGGTTTACGACGGTGGAGACGATGTATCCGCCCTTTCCGCCGATGACGGGCAGCTGGCTGTATTTATGGACGGAGGTGCCGATGCGCGCGTCGATGCCGACGGAGCAGATGTTGACGCTCAGCCTGCCGTTGCAGGAGATGAGGTCGATGGGCCGGACCTCGCCGTTTATGAGCTCGGAAAGGTCAAAGAAGCGCGAGCTTTCGCTTCCGAAGGCTTTGATGAAATCGTTGCCGGTGCCGTAGGGGAAATGGGTAACGGCGGTGTTGGGAAAGCCTGCCGCGCCGTTGACGCACTCGTTGAGAGTTCCGTCGCCGCCGCAGGCATAAACGCGAAGCGTTTCGCCGGTCTGGGATTCGCGCCTGATTTTCTCTGTTGCGTCAAGGGGGAAGGCGGTGACATAGACCTCGAAATCGTCCTCGCGTCCGGAAAACGCCAGAGCGACCTTGCTTGTGATCTCCTGGGTCCTGTCCCTGCCTCCGGCGACCGGGTTCACGATGAAAAGATGCTTCACGGTTCTTTATCCTCTCTTCTTATATCATTATTTCTCTTTCTTTTGATTTTTTTATCTTTTACTTCTGTTTTTGCTTTTTGCTTTGCCAAACTGGTTTTCCTTCGGAGAGGTACTTTTCTTGCTTGTGCAAGAAAAGTACCCAAAAGAAGCACACCAAAAGGGGACTCTTGTGAGCCGTCCCCTTTTGGATTTCCCCTCCTAAGAAACAGCCTGTTACCGCTTGAAATCAACGTTTCTAAGACACGGACCTGATAAGTGATTGCTATTCTCTACGTCCAATCAACCGCGCTGCTCACGCCACGCGCGGAGGATGATTCGTTGTGCAATGGTTGGCGCTTTTTTCTCAGACGAGAGACTAATTAAGGCTCCCTTGTGTAAAGGGAGCTGTCAGCGAAGCTGACTGAGGGATTGACAATGTTCGATATTCGCCTGATTTTTCGGCAAAAATCAAACTTTTCAGCTTACAATCCCTCCGTCACGGCTTGCGCCGTGCCACCTCCCTTTACACAAGGGAGGCTTTGGGCTGGTACAAAAATTAAAGCTATGTACACCGCGCGTAGCGATAGCAGCGCGGTTGATTAAAGGTAACGATTCGCAAGCGCCCTGTTACTTTGGAAATAGCTGTTCCAATTCCAAACGGTATCCGGCCATTCCTTAGGAGGGGAAATCCAAAAGGGGACGGCTGGCAAGAGTCCCCTTTTGGCGTGTTCTTTTGGTGACTTTTCTTGCACGAGCAAGAAAAGTCACCCCCTGCGGAGCAGACGCACGCTGGATGCTATCCAGATTAAAGATAAAAAGAAAAAGTGAGCAAGAAAAGCGCCTCTCCGAAGGAAACAAGACTTGGTTGAGCTAAAAGCCAAAACAGAAGCAAAAAGGTAAAAATATTTTAAAAGTACATATAAAGCTCACATTTTATCATACCGTTATAGAGCTTGCGTTTTTTGTCCGCCGTTCGGCCGAAGCCGCGCTCAAACTCGGTGTGCGAGGACAGGATATACTTTTTCCAGCCGTCGCCGCTGCCGAGCGCGCGCAGCGCGTCGCCGAACTGTTTATACAGCGCCTCGGCGGACTGCTTTTCCATCAGACGCTCGCCGTAGGGCGGATTTGTGACGATAACGCCCTCGTCCGTGCCGCGGTCGAATTTCGCCGCGTCCGCAACGGAGAAGCGGATGATGTCGTCAACGCCCGCGCGCCGGGCGTTCTTTTCTGCGATCTCAACGGCCTCGGGGTCGATGTCGGATGCATATATCCTGTAATCGCCGCTGAACTCGCGCGCGCGGGCCTCTTCCCGCGCCTCCTGCCATATCCGGGGGTCGAAGCAGCGCCACTTCTCGGCGGAGAACGACCGGTTCAGCCCCGGCGCGCGCCCCTTGGCGGCCAGCGCCGCCTCGATGGCGATGGTGCCGCTGCCGCAGAACGGGTCGCAGAAATCGCCTCTGCCGCGGTAACGGGCAAGATCGACCATCGCGGAGGCGAGCGTTTCGCGCAGGGGCGCGGCCACATGCGCCGGGCGGTAGCCGCGTTTGTGCAGTCCCGCGCCGCTGGTGTCCAGATACAGATAGGCCGTGTCCTTCATGACGGAGAACTGGATCTGATATATATCGCCGTCCTCGCGGAACCAGTTTATGTCATACCACTCCGAGAGCCTGTCGACGACGGCCTTTTTGATTATCTTCTGGCAGGCCGGCACGCTTTCCAGCCGGCTGTCAAGGCAGTGGCCCTTGACGGGGAACGCGCCGTTGCGCGGGATGAAGCGCTCCCAGGGCAGCGCCTTGACGCCCTCGAACAGCTCGTCGAAGGTCCGCGCGGGAAATGCGCCCAGCTCGATGAGCACGCGCTCGCCGAAGCGCAGGCGGATGTTTGCCTTTGCAAGCTCGCGCTCCGTTCCGGAGAAGCAGACCCGGCCGTTTTCGGCGCGGACGTTCTCCATCTTCATTCTTCTAAGCTCGCTTGCCAGCGGCCCCTCAAGGCCGAAAAGACAGGGCGAACACATCTCAAGCTTCACTGCCGTCATCCTCCGTTTCCGACGGGGCCGCGGCGTCCGCGGACCCGGATATTTCTTCTTCTGCCGCCGTTTCCGGCTCTTCCGCGCCGTTCGCGGCAGGCTCCGGCTCCGGCGCGTATTTTCCCAGCGTCAGGCGCAGGAATACCGCCACCGCATACATGAACAGCGCCCACGCAAGGCCCGAAAGCACCCAGGCCCAGACGGACGGCAGCCGCCCGGTCATGTCCGCGCGCAGCGCGATTAGGGAGAGATGGTCGGCGTAGTCCTGAACGTCGGCGTCCACGAGCCCGGCCTCCGCCATCCAGTCCTTGTTCAGGCCGAACCAGTCATAGAACATCGCCGCTGTCTTGTCCGTCAGCTCCTCGGCCGTTCCGGTCACGAGGATGTAGTCGTTTATAAAGGCCGTGCGGCCGTTTATGAAGTCATAGGTCGAGTCGTATACCGTTTCTGCCGAGTCAAAATAGCGCTCCGGCAGGATGATAACGGCGAAACGACCGCCGTAAGGCACGACGGCATAGAGCGCCGTGACCTCGTCCCGGCTGTTGTATTCCTCCGCAAAATAACCGAGGATCATGTCCACGTTCGTTGTGACATAGTCTCCGGGCGAAAGCTCCGAGGCGTCCGCCGTGACCTTCGGCCCGCGCAGCATGTCAACGATGGCAAAGCCCGTCGCGGCAAGCAGAGCCAGCGCGAGAAGTATCGCGGCACAGGCGCGGATAAAGGCGCGCTTTGCGCGTTTTCCGGTCGTTTTTGTCATCGTTCGTCACCTCCGGCGGCGAGATATGCCTTCTCCCTGTTCTGACAGGTGAAGAGGATTATCTGCCGCGTCTTTCCAAGCTCCAGCAGGAGGTCCATGGCAAGGGCCATGCGCTCGTCGTCGAAGGCGCAGAGCGCGTCGTCGAGGATGATGGGGCAGGGTTCTTCGCCGTCGAGCACCAGCTCGCATATGGCAAGGCGCAGCGCGAGATAGAGCTGATCCTGCGCGCCCGCGCTGAGAAACAGACTGTCGCGCGAAGCGGCGTCCCCCGTCTCGCGCACGGCGGCGGCAAATCCGCGGCCTATGCTCACGGTTTCGTATTTTCCGCCGGTCAGGCGCGCGAAAAGCTCGCCCGCGCGGCGGCCCAGGGCGGGGGAAAAGCGCGTCTGCATCTCGGAGTTGGCCTCCGCCAGCGTTGAAACGGCAAGCTCCAGCGCCTCGTATTGTTCCGTCAGCAGCGCAAGCTTTTCCTCGAGGCCGCGCTTTTCGCTCTCGATGACCAGCGGGTCGCCCATGACGCAGAGGCCGCCTTCGGCCTTGGCAAGCTTTTCGCGCAGCAGCGAAACGCGCGTCTGCGCCTCCGTCAGCCTGCGGCTGGAGGAGCTTATGTCAAGGTCGGAGAGGATGTCCCTGTCCAGACCCTGCTGGCTGGCGCTGACGCTCTCGAACCGCGCGCGGGCTTCCGCGGCGGCTTTCTCCGCGCGCTCCACGGCGGCGCAGGCGGAGACGAAAAGTCCGGCCCTTGCGGTTATCCCGTCCTCGTCCTCCGCTCCGTATTGTGACAGTATCCGGTCACGTTCCGCTCCGGCCTCCTGCGCGGCGGCGCGGGAACGCCGTCTGACGAGAAAGACCGCGGCGGCCGCGGCAAGGCCGAGAACGACCCCGGCGGCGGTCATGTACCAGCTGATAAAGCCGCACAGCAGCGCGGCGGCAAGAAGCAGCGCGGGAATGACGAACAGCGCGGCGGAGACCGTCCTTTTTGCGTCCGCGTTCAGCGCGCGTGCGCGCTCCGCGTCCGCCTGCGCCGTCTGCATGACGGTCTCCGGCGGCGCATCCTCTCTGAAGGGGAGGGCGGCGCGTTCTCTCTTCCGCGCGGCGAGCTCGTTTTCGGCCTCCTGCGCGGCGGCTTCGCTCTCGTGCAGCAGACGCTTGTTCTCGCTCAGCTTTTCCAGCGCGGCGCGGCGGAGCGCTTTGCGCTCCCCGGCGATCTTGGCCTGTATGCGCGGAAGCTCCGCCTCCGCAAGCTCAAGCTCTGTCCGGAGCGCGGCGCTGTCACGCCCGGCGCGCCGGAGCCCGAGAAGAGCCTCGTCCTTTTCCGCAAGCTCGTTTTCCAGCTCGGGTATCCGCCCGCGCCTGTTCCAGCGGCGCGCGCGCTGCCAGGAGCGCAGACGCGCGTCGGCGTCGGCCCAGCATTCGTCCTCCGCGCCGGAGGAGACGAGGGAGGCGATGCGCGTTTCAAGCTCCGGAGAGCCGGAGACGGCGATGCCCGCCTGTTTTATGAAGGCGCTGCGCTCGAAAACGCCCTTGGCCGCTCCCGTGAGGACCTCGCCCGCGTTTGCGCCGGTGAGGCCGGGCACGGGCTCGCCCGTGCCGGTATAGACGGCGGAGAACTCGCGCATCGGCGCGTTCGCGCTTTTTGTCGAGCGTGTGAGAGTTATTTCGCGGCCGCCGGAGCAGAGCTCCATCTCGCCGCGCATCGGCGCGCCGCTCCAGGGCGCGAACCGGACCTTGTCGGGCTGGTGCCCCGCGCGCGCACGCTCGGAGCTGTCCACCCCGTAGAGCATCGCGCGGATGAAGGCGCACCAGGTCGATTTTCCGCTCTCGTTGGGCTGTTCGATGACGTTCAGGCCGTCGTGAAGCTCAAGCTCGCGGCTGTTGAGCGCGCCGAAATCGGCGCGCAGTTTTCGGATATTCATAAGTCGCTGCCTCCGATCACATCGCGGGGGCTTCGCCGTTTTCCAGCGCCGCCAGACCATAGCGCGCGGCGAGGGTTATCCTCTCGCGCTCATCGTCGCTCCCGGCGGCGTCGTACAGCCGGCGCAGCTTCGTCAGAAAAAGGCCGCGCAGCGTGTCCTCGCCGCATTTTTCCCATACGTCCCGGCGCATACTCGTCCGGTCGCGCAGACGCAGGCTGAAAAAGCGTCCCTCCAGCCGGGAACGCACGCTTTTCAGATCGGGAGCAGCGGCGGCGGAGCCGGTGAAGGTTATGCGGTAGATGTCGTTTTCCGTGTCGCCGGGCAGCACGGCCTCCAGCGCGTCGAGCGCATCGGCGCCGTCGGGCACGTTTGAAAGGTCAACGTTCAGCTCCTCGTACCGGCGGGAGCAGACGGGAACGAACCTCGCCTGTACCCCTTCCTCGGAGACCTCCGCGATGATGACGCCCTTTTCGCCGCATTCGTCAAAGCCGCGCCCCTCGGCGCAGCCGGGATAAGCGTAATATGTATCGCCCGCGCGGCACAGGCCGCTGAAGGTGTGGACGTGCCCTAACGCAATATAGTCCATCCCGCTGCGGCGCATGTCCTCCTCGGAGATGGGGTTATAGACGCTCTTCGGCGCGCCCACATCCCCGTGCATTACCATGATATCGAGAACAGAGTCCTGCTTTTCGGCCTCGAAGCCCCGCAGCAGTCCCTGTTCGAACTTGTCGGTGAAGGCCGCGCCCCAGACGCGCACGCCCTTTTCGGGCAGCTCGGCGCATTCGATGGCGCGGCTTTTGAAAACATGGACGTTTTCCGGCAGGGCCAGCGTGTCGTAGACGCAGCCCGGCGTATAGGGGTCGTGGTTTCCCGGCGCGATGAACACGGGCGCGCTTATCCCGCCCAGCGCCGCGCACAGGCTCTCGCCCGTCTCGCGGAACACGCCGTCGCCGTCGAGCAGGTCGCCCGCCAGAAGCACGAGATCGGCCTTTGCCATGACGGCATATTCCGCTATCCTGCGCAGAGTTTCGCGCTGTTCGGCGCGGCGGAGCGCCGCCTTTTCCTCGTCCAGCCCGTCGAAGGGGGAGTCGAGGTGCAGATCCGCCGCGTGAAGCATTCTTATCCTGTTTCCCATTTTTACATTATCCTCAGCGCTTCGGCGCTCACGCAGCGTCCGGTCTCGGTGTCAACGCCGAAAACGGCGCACTCCATCTTGCAGCCGCCGGAGGCGGGCCTGTATCTTCTCGGCGGGTCGCCGAGGAACTTGTTGACCGACTGGGACGGGTCGATGCCGAGCACGGAGACGGCGGGGCCGGTCATGCCGAGGTCGGTTATATATCCCGTGCCGCCCTCGAGCACCTGCGCGTCCGAGGTCTGCACATGGGTGTGGGTGCCCCAGACGACGCTGGCGCGTCCCTCGAGGAAAAAGCCCATCGCGAGCTTTTCGCTGGTGGCCTCGGCGTGCATGTCCACGAGGATGATCTTCGGCGCGTCCTCCGTCAGCAGCTGGTCGGCGACGACGAAGGGGTTGTCCGTGTTCGTGTCCAGCGAGAAGCGCCCTATGAGGTTCAGGACGCCGACGCTGCCGAAGGGCATTTTGTATTCCGCCCAGCCCCTGCCCGGGCACTGGGGCGCGAAGTTCGCGGGACGCAGAGTCCGCGCGGATTCGTTCAGATAGGGCTGGAGCTCATACCGGGTCCAGGTGTGGTTTCCGAGCGTGACGACGTCCGCGCCCGCGTCGAGCATGCGCTCGCACTGTTCCGGCGTTACGCCGACGACGTTCGCGTTTTCGCCGTTGACGGCGCAGAAGCCTATATTTTTAAGCTTTTTCAGCGGTTTGAGGTGCTTTTCAAGGAAGCGGAGCCCCGCCTCCCCGCAGACGTCACCGACCGCGAGAATATTGACGATCATTTCGGTTGTATTTCCTTTCCGTCTGATTCGATTATTTTATCACGTCAGGCGATGCAATATCAACACGGTGGGGAAATTTTCTTTTTTCGGGGCATCCCGCGCCGGTGGGCCGGTTCAGAGAACAAAACAGCGGAAGAGTATGAGACAGGTAATGTATAGTGCATAAATCGCACATATAATTGTCTTGCGCGGAATGTAAATATATAGTATACTTAGTATACGAAGTTGGCGAAGAAACGAGAAAAACAAGTCTACCACAGACAAGATACGAGGCAGTTGAGGAGCGGATAGAGAAAATGAGACGAGTTGACCGCTTGAGTTAATCCTCGGCGAAGGATTTTGAACTGTTCAGTTTTTTCAAAAATCGATCATATATCCAGCAGGGCGGCGGAGGTTCCACGGTGTTGAAGTCCGCATTAATGGGCGATAAGGAGGTTGCTGCCCAAATAATCTGCCAAGCTAATGATTTCTAGTTTCGCCATAGCAGAAAACCATTAACACTACTGCATTTTTTGAGTTTTGCTCATTGTTGGATTGGTAACAGGAGAGGAGGTGATTCCTATGGGCGTATTAATTGCTGATAATATGTGTACATAAGCTAAAATTAAGGAGAAATATTTATGAGTAATGTTAAATTATCTGAATGCTTTAAGCGTTTTGTTTGTTTTGCTCTTATTATTGTAATGACGATATCCGCTTTTAATTTAAAGAGTTTTGCGACCAATGATAATGAAACGGAAGAAGCAGAAATCGATATGCCTATGGCGACAACGATGGCGTTGTTGTTTGTTCTGTCAAATTTGGATAATACTGCATGGAACATGTCGACTTCAATAGCTGGAATTGTCCCGTTGTATGACTCAAATGATGCTATAAATGGATATTGTGTTAATCTAAAAACGGGTCAAATTAATACAGGGTATGTAGTGGTTTCTACGGATCCGTATATGTCTCTTATTCAGGAATACTCTGACACTGCCACATTGCTTGTCGATAATAATGGATTGAACGTTGGGCAGAATTTAGAGGATACAGTCAATGCCACAAGTCATATTTATTTTGCTGGTCCTCTATCTTATAGTACCAGCAAAAATATTATTACCATTTCGGAAAATGAAATCCAGTCTGCTGAGAATACGGCGATTAGAAATAACAATTACCAATATGCTTGTCGCCTTATCAGCGATATTAAGGAGACAGGTATATTGCCGATTGCTGCACGTGGGTATATAAGCGACCCACTTGTTTATCTGGCAGAACTTTACCCCAATTGCGTATACAAAAATAATGGTTATTACAATATGGGAGACTCATCGATTTATGGCTATATTATCAATGAAACAAACGGCTGCGGAGTGTATGGTACAGCTGCAATTATAGAACATTACTTACGAGGGGTATATTCGTACTCGACCATAGTAACTAGATGTAAAACAATTGCAAGAAATAACGGCTATGCTACATACTCCAGTGAGCTCGGGTGGGATTACTATATTGACCTTGGTGATCTCGCACCTTATGTACGAGACTGTTTGAATTATTACGGCATGAATAAAACAGCTAGTAGTTCCCTCCTATCATGGTCCACCGGAACAAGCGAAATAAGCAATAATAGACCTATACTGTTAAATATAGCATTTAGCGGACAATATGAAGATCACACTGTTACTGCATATGCATGGACGACTTTTTATATTTACGATTTAAATTATGAAAGCAAGTATTTTAAAATTAAAGATGGGCATGCGGCAGAAAACCGATATGTTTGCTATAATACAGTAACCGGGAGCTATATAACCAAAATTTATTGAGGAGGGGGATGGACATGAAGAAAAAGCTGCTCCGGTGGTTCTGTCTGATACTGGCGGCGGCTGCCGCGGCGGTCATATGGTACAATATACCGGTTCGGCTGCTTAAAACAGACGAGATCAGCGCCATAAATGTGTATGACGGCAACAGGGGAACGGAATTCACGCTGACTGACCCGGATGACATTGCTTATATCGTAAACGCATTCAAGGACGTCCGCTTCAAACGCGACGGTACGGCGTTCATATTGGGAACATCCTTTCATCTCAAGTTTTACAGCGATAAAGACTGGCCAACGGCCCGTTTCATATTGATGTCGCGTGGCGGGTTTATCAAAAAGGACGCGTTTTTTTATAACCCGGTGTACAGGGATGAGATATTTGATGAAGTATACGATTATCTTACACAGCTGAGCGAGGCCGAGCGCAGCAGAATCGAAACCGGATCGGACTGATACCGGCGTTTTCTTTTCCGCAGACAGCAGCGCCCCGGCGGGCCATGACCCGCCGGGGCGTTTTTGTAGATTACGGCTTTTTCAGTTTGCAAAAAACTTTCTGTGTATCGCCTGCATCGCAACATCGGCGTAGGCTTCGTCGATCAGCACAGAGATCTTGATCTCGCTGGTGGATATCATCTGGATGTTTATCTTGGCGTCATAGAGAGCCTCGAACATCATGGAAGCGATGCCGGGGGAGCGGATCATGCCCGCGCCGACGATGCTGACCTTGGCAACGGACGTATCGACGTTCACGCACTCGAAGCCGATGGCCTCCTGATATTCCATTATGGCGTCGCGCGCCTTATTCATTTCCTCGCGGGCGACGGTGAAGCTTATGTCGTTTGTGTTGTTTTTGCCGACGGACTGGAGGATGATGTCAACGTTGACCTTTGCGT
>CAKSXP010000027.1 GCA_934515035.1 uncultured Oscillospiraceae bacterium | reverse complement strand
TCTGGCTGCGCACGTTCCAGTCGAGATAACCGCAGGCGTACGTCAGTATCGTTTTCTCCGGAAGCTCGGAGGACGGGGTCTTGACAAGGGTGATGAGACTATGAGTCTGCTTGGTATAATCGCTGTCCCACTCATTGGACATGCTCAGTATGCGGCCGTCCTCGAGCGGAAGGACAAAGTTGAGGTTGCTGCCGTCAATGTCGGCGTCGAGCCAGCTGAGGATCTTCTCGTTCTCGCCCTTCGCGGTGTTGTAGCCGTAAAGCGCTGTTTCGTTGCTGGCATAGAACAGGTAATCTCCTCCGCCCGGATAGAGGTTCCAGGCGTTGTCGGGGACCTTATAGCTCTGGCCCCAGGCCTTGCCCGCAGTGTCGATCGCCTTTATGACCTGGCCGTTCTCCTCATAGCCCAGCGCGGCAACGCGGCCGTCGGAAAGGCGGAACACGCTGTCGACCCAGTTCGTCATTTCGAGGGAGAATTTGATCTTTCCCTCGGTGTCGAGGACATAGACCTTTGAATCTCCGCCGGCGACATAGATGTTTCCTTCCGTGTCGGCAGCGAAGCTGCTTATGGAGAAATAATCATTTTCGTTTTCGGTCAGTGCGCTGAGGTCTATCGACTCGAGCTCCGCGCCGGTGGAGTCGAGCTTGCGCATGGTATATGTATTGCCGTCGTCAACGTAATAGTTCCAGTATTCGTCGTCCTCCTGCGTCACGCCCTCGGGCGCGTCGTAGTGGTAGGCGTACATGTTCTCGCAGACCCAGATGTTTCCCTCGCCGTCAACGCTGAGCGCATTGACGCTGGAGCTGCCCATGCTGCCCTCCGGCACCGTCAGCGGCTGATAGTTTTCAAGCTCCGTCACGCTGTCTCCGTCCACGTTCATGGTGAACAGCGCGGGAACGCTCGTGTAATAGGTCCAGTAGTCCTCGTCCTCCTGCGTCAGGACGTTGCCGTCGGGATCGACGCTCGAATACTTGGAGGACGCGAAATACACGCTGCCGTTATGCATGGCTATGGAGTTCGAGCTCACATAGTCGAAATCTCCGGCTATGTCCTTATAGCTTGCAACGTATACATATTCCGGACGGGTCCCCGGTTTGTTTGTCTGGGAGTCTTTGCCCGAGCCGGGATCGTCTCCGTTTTTTCCGCCGCAGCCCGCAAGGACGCCAAGCATGAGCGCCGCCACGGCCGCAAGCGCGGCAAAGCGTCTTTTTTTGCTCGTTTTCATCTTATACCTCCTGATAAAAAAATCCAAAAATCGTGTTTTGCGTATTAATTATTATAACACAGTCAGCATACCATCTCATCTCTCTGTTGTCAACACTGAATAAAGACGCTCCGGCTTCCATATTGTTCTCCCCGAAAGCAAAAAATACCCTCAGTTGCAAAAAACGCACAGTTCAATGCTGTGATTGCATCCCGCTCTGTGATAGAATGGCGTCACTGTGAGAAATGAAAGGAGAAAAGCATATATGAAACCAAGACGCGCGCTCATACTTTACGCCACCATGACCAGAAATACGGAGAAAATAGCCGACTGGTTCCGCCAGACCTTTGAAGATTACGGATGGGAAGTGACCTTTCTCCGCATCAAGGCAAAAATGGACTATTCCGAGCTTCAGGAAAACCTGTACTTCGACGATTACGACGTCGTCGCTCTCGGCAGTCCTATAGTCGCGGGACTGCCGATACAGCCGATCCTCAAGGCTTTCAGTCTCGGCGCGGGCGGCGAGCTTGAAAACGACGTTCAGAAAAAGCTCGACGCGGGAAAGCTCGGCTCCGAGGCGGGCGGCACTGTGGAAACGCCCTACCAGCCCACCGCGAAATGGCGCCGCGGCACGGCCGCATATCCCGGCGCGCTCGCGAAGGGCGAGAGCGAGCCGCTCGGCATCGTTTTCTGCACCTACGGCGGCGGCTTCTACGGTTCCTCCGAGTGCCTTGCGGCGCTGGAGTCGCTGAAGCTCTATCTCAACCTCAACAACGTCCGCGTCGTCGGCAAGTTCGCCTGCGGCGGCAAGGAGACCGGCCCCGCCGGCTATGAACTCGGCGTCAAGCCTAAAAACACCTTCATTCCCGGCAAAAAGGCGGACGAGCTCCCCGAAGCCGACGTCTGCGATCCCGTCATGTATACGATGAAGGATGGCACGCAGAAGCCGGGGTCCTATTTCTTCCACTATGACCTCTGCTCAAAGCCCGGCCCGCGCGAGGAGGCCAAGGCCCGCGCCTTTGCCGCCGACTTTATAGAGGACTACTTCATGACCTACGACGGCGAACGCAGCCCGACTTACAGCGAGATCATCTCCCTGAGCTGAGAAAGGAGAACGTCATGAACGCTATGATAATATCATCGCCCACCCTCATACGGGAGACCACCGTCCTGACGCAGCTCGTGATAGAGCCGGGCGGCAGTCTTTTCGCGCCCGAGGGCAGGTTCATCGCCCTGACCGTGAACGGCACGGGCTTCGCCCCTCTGCCCGGCCGCTACACCGGCGACGTGGTCATAACCGTCGCGGACAACTACCACATGGCGCCGCACGGCCTCATGCTGATGATAAACCGTTCGGAGGAGTTCCGCTCCGCCGCCGTTATCGAGGATAACCGGTACGTCGCCGAAAAGAGCGTGCCCGCCGTCGTTTCCGGCGGACGGCTGGACGGATACGGCGCGAACGGCGTGACCGTCTCCAGTGAGGACCCGTCCTTCAACGGGATAGTCATAACCGGAAAGAGCGACTATACGATAAAGGACAGCCGCTTTTTGCTCGACGGCTTCGGCGGGAACGACTTCATCGGACTCGGCGCGGGCGTCACCGCGATCGACAACGCGCGCGTCACGATCGACAACTGCGACTTCCGCCTCAGCGGCGTAACGCGCTGCGCGGTGCACGTCGGCGGCGACAGCGTCGTCACCGTGAACAACAGCCGCATCGAAAACTTCTCCCCCGACGATCCGGAGTGGATGGGCGATTTCAGCTGGGGCTGCGGCTTCTGCGGCTCCAACCGCGTCGTCCAGCTCTGCGACAACGGAACGGTCTATTACAACAACTGCGACGTCCGCGGCAACGGCTGGGGCGTTTTCTCCATCGACGGCTGCGACGACTCCGTCAGCGTGTATGTCCGGGACAGCCGTGTCGATCTCTCCGGCCCGCGCAGCCATGGCTACGGCGGCTTCTGCATCGGCGACCGCAACGTCGTCAGCTTCGACCACTGCAAAATGAACATCTCGGCATATCCGATGCTCGTGCGCGGCATGACCGGTCAGGCCCGCGCGGAGATAAAGAACGGCTGCGACATAACCAGCGGGCGCTTCGGCGTTGTCTGCATCGGCGATAAGAACACGCCCGTCACCGTCTCCGACTCCCGCATCCGTTCCAAAAGCTCTACGCTCTGCGTCAAGGGCTCCGCGACCGAGTTCTTCATCAGCGGTTCCGTCCTCGAGCCCGAAAGCGGCGTCATTCTCCAGCTCATGGATAACGACGAGGGCGGCATGGACGTGGATGATTACAAGATACCCGTCGGCATGACCGACGTCAGGGACGAGACGCGCGACCTTGCAAAGATCGACCCCGCGCTGGACGTTATCGTGAACCTTGCGGACATGGACGTGCGCGGCGACTTCTTCAACTCCACAACAGACCTCCACGCCGAGCGCAGCTGCACCAAGGGCGGCATGAACACCCAGCCGACCTTCGGCGGCATGTTCGCCCCACCGGAGGGCGCGGAGAGCATACTCGACCTGCCGGCGCCGGGCGGCGCGCCCGAGGTGCTCCACAATCACGACGAGGGTCTGCGCGGCGCAAAGAACATGCTCATAAGCCTCAGAAACACGCGGCTGGAGGGACTTGTCAGCTCCGCCGCCTTTGCCTACCGCGAGGGCCTGACCACGATCGACCAGCACAGCCGCCGCGAGCTTTCCAACATAACTCAGGTCCCGGCTCCCTCCGTCAACAACGGCGCGGTGCTGCGGCTCGACCGCGACAGCACCTGGATAGTAACGGGCAAATGCTGGCTCAGCGGGCTGACGCTCGAGGAAGGCGCGCTCGTGCGTCCTCTCGCGGGCAAAAGGCTCCGCATGACGGTAAACGGGACCGAGGTCCCCGCCGTTCCCGGCGAATACCGCGGCGAGATAGTCGTCTCCGCAGAGTAAAATTATAGCTCAGATCAGTTTAAGATTTGAGCCGTCAATTATTTAAGATTTGTTTACGGAAAAAAGGGAGGCGCTTCTTAACGAAGCGCCTCCCCGGTTTGTCGACAGGCAGAGGTCACGGCATGTCTGCCTGGACTTCTTTTTTCATAAGGCCCCGGAAGGGGGCGGAGATATGCCGGTTATTTCTCCAATGTGCCGGTGGTGCGCCGCGCGTTTTTCACGACGAGACCGGTCAGTGCAAACAACGCGATAGCATTGGGGATGACCATCAGCTGGTTGAACATATCGGAAAGCTCCCAGACCAGATCGTTTGAGGCAAGGGTCCCGAGGAAGATAAACACCAGCGCGATGACCATATATACCTTCGTGCCCTTTTCGCCGAACAGATAGGACACGTTGATCTTGCCGAACAGGTTCCAGCCGAGCACGGTGGAAAACGCGAAGAAGAACAGGCAGACCGCAACGAAAGCAGAACCGATGCCGCTGCCGAACACGGAGCCGAAGGCCGTTTGTGCCAGATTGGACTTTGTGATGCCGTCGGGGATCGCACCGGCCGCCAGAACGCCGTCCTTGGTGTACATGGTGCAGATGATAACGAGCGCATTGAGCGTCAGAACGACGAACGTGTCAATAAATACGCCGATCATGGCCACAACGCCCTGGTCATGGGGTTTCTTTACATTGGCCAGCGCGTGTGCATGGGGCGTCGAGCCCATACCGGCCTCATTGGAGAACAGCCCGCGTTTTGCGCCCTGGCTGACAGCGGTCTTCAGTGCGTAGCCGAATCCGCCGCCGATGATGGCCTGAGGCTGGAAGGCATATCTGAAGATCATGCCGAAGGTGGCCGGGATATACCGAATGCGCACGGCCAGGACTGCAAGACCGCCCAGCAGGAAGATCACCGCCATGACGGGAACGATCTTTTCCGTGACCGAGGCCAGCCGCTGTACTCCGCCCAGAAAGATCACGCCGCAGATAATGACCAGCGCGATGCCGGTGACCCAGGACGGGATGCCGAACGCCGTCTGGAAGGTGGAGCCTATGGAATTGGACTGCACCATGCAGCCGAAGAATCCAAGAGCCAGAATGATGGCCACGGCAAAGAAGCCCGCCAAAAACCTGCCGAAGCGCCCCTTGAACGCAGTCGTGATGTAATAGACCGGGCCGCCGTGGATATCGCCGTTTTTGGTGACGCGCGTTTCCTGTGCAAGAACGGCCTCGGCATAGATGGTGGCCATGCCGAAAAAGGCGATCACCCACATCCAGAATATCGCTCCGGGGCCGCCGGTCAGTATTGCGCCGCTGGCGCCGACGATATTGCCGGTGCCGACCTGTGCGGCAATGGCCGTGGCCAGCGCCTGGAACGAGCTCATGCCGGAAGCCTGCTTTTTGCCGTTCAGAGAGATATTTCCGAACACGCGGCGCATGCCCTCTCCAAAGCAGCGGACCTGCACAAAGCGGGTCTTGATCGTGTACCACAGGCCGACGGCGATCAGCAGGATAACGAGAATATAGTCCGACAGGTATGCGTTGATGGTTTGTACGATGGATAGCAGCATCTTTTTCTCCTCCATAAAAAAAGAAACGGCCGATTCTTTTCAGCCGCTCCGGAGAAACAGACGCGCACATAATACCAAACTGCACGCGGTTGACCCGTTCTCACACTCTGTCCTTTTACCTGAGAGATTCGGCGGGAAACCGCCTTGCACCTTCGGTACTCTTTTTCGAGATTCTCCAGAGCCGCATCCGTTCCCAGTCTCTGTCCGAAACCCCGAACGCCTGAGAGTATTACTCCTTCGGCAGGCATACGCCGTTTTCCTGAGAACTTCTTTTGCCGTTATTAAACTGTGTATACCCTAACACGTCTCTTCCGGTTCGTCAATGGGCAATTTCAAAATTTCGACCGCTATCTTTTCATCCGGACGTCCGGAGCCGCGCGGATCTGTCCGATATCGCCGCAAACCGGAACAAAGGAGGCGCTTCTTAACGAAGCGCCTCCGCGATCATGCCTGTATTTATATTAATATCCGGTTCAGTCCGCGTTAACGTCATCCTCGCTGATGATGCCGTAATCCCCGTCTCTTCTGCGGTAAACGACCGAGAACGCCTCATCGTCGTCAATGTTGCGGAACACGAAAAACTCATGCTCCAGCAGGTTCATCTGGAGGATGGCCTCCTCCGGCGTCATGGGCTTGAGCGCAAACCGCTTGGTCCTGACGATCTTGAATTCCTCGTCCTCCGCTTCCGGCTCGGGCGTGAGCACCTCGGCCGGGACGCTCCTGTCAAAGGCGCCGTCGCGCAGGCGCTTCTCAAGGCGGGTCTTGTTCTTGCGGATCTGTCTCTCAATGGCTGCGCATGCGGAGTCGATGGAAGCCGCCATATCGCTTGTAAGCTCGCTGACCCTGTAATACATGCCGTTGTTGTGGAGCGTTACCTCTGCTCTGTAGCGTCCGCGCTCGGTGCTGAAGGTCACGGTCGCGTCCGTCTCGTTGCGGAAGAACTTGTCCATCTTGCTGATCTTTTTTTCGGCATAGGCTTTGAGCTCGTCGGAGACTTGCAGCTTTTTTTCGATGTAGGTGATTTTCATTTCTATCGCTCCTTCGTGCTGATTTTGGATTTCGCTCTGGTTTTTGCTGTTGTGAATATTATAACACACATCCGCAAAAAATGAAGTCTTTTTTGTAAATAATTTATTATAAACATATGAACGCCCATGGCTCCCTTGTGTAAAGGGAGCCATGGGCGCGCGGTACGATCGCACGCGCAGCGCTTTCGCCGAACCGGTCAGGTCAGTCCGCGGGCGCCGTCTGTTCGGGAAACTCGTCGGCTTCGATCCTGCAATCCGGCAGCGCCTGCTTCAGCGCCTCTATCTGCTCCGGCGTAAGATCGTTGTTGATAAGGCGCAGGCTCTCCAGCCCCGTCAGGGAGAAGAGCGCCGTAACGTCGCTTATGCTGTTGCCCTCCAGATTGAGCTCTTTCAGGCCCGTCAGCCCGCTCAGCGCCGTTATATCGCTCAGCCCGCAGTAATCGAGCGCGAGCGTTTTCAGTCCCGTCAGCCCCTTGAGCGCGGACACATCGCCAAGGCCATAATTCTGGCTGAGCTTCAGCTCGGTCAGGCCCGTGCAGCCGGACAGCGCCGAAAGTCCGCTGATGCTGTTGCCCATCAGGTGCAGTGTTTTGAGCGCGGTGTGCCCCGACAGGGCGGAGATATCGACGATGCTGTTGAAGTCCGCGGCAAAGTATTCCAGAGACGAAAGCCCCTTGAGCGCGGAAATATCCGAAATGCTGTTGTTGGACAGTTCGAGATACGTCAGCTTCGTGAACTTCTCAAGCCCCTTTATGGAGGTGACCGAAGCGCCCTTGGCCGTGATGCTCGCCGCGTCGGACTTATACTCCGTGCCGCCGAACGTGACCGTATACAGAAGCTCACTGGTCGTTATCGTGCAGCCCGTCAGCTTTTCGCGCAGCGCATCGACGGCGTTTCCGGTCAGCGCGTCGTTGCCCGTCAGCTTCAGCTCCGTGAGGCAGGCAAGGCTTTCAAGATTTTTCAGGCCGTCGTCCCCGATCCCGGTGCTGCCGAGGCCGAGCCGCTCGAGACGGCTGAGCTTTTTCAGCGGGCTGAGATCCGCTATGCTGTTGCCGTCCAGCCACAGCTCTTTCAGTCCCGTCAGTCCGCTCAGCGCGGATATCGAGGTCACGGAGTTGTCGTCCAGGTCGAGATAATACAGCCCTGTCAGACCTGCGAGCGGGCTGAGGTCGGACACCCTGTTGTTCCAGACGCAGAGCCATTCCAGCCCGGTCAGGCCCGCGAGCGGAGTCAGCGAGCTTATGCTGTTGTCGCGCAGGTCGAGCTTTTTGAGCTGTTCGCACTTTGCCAGCTCCGTTATATCCGTTATTCCGAGACCGCTGAGGTCCAGCTCCTCGACGTCGCTTCTGAACGTCACGCCGCCAAGCGTTATCTCCTCGACCTCCTCGATGGTGTCGTCGCAGAATATGTCGCAGTCGGGCAGCGCCTTCTTCAGCTCCTCCAGCTCACTTTCGGTCAGCTCGATGTCCCTGATGCTGAGAGTGCGCAGGCCGGTCATCGAATACAGCGGGGTGAAATTCTCGATCGGGTTGCCGTCGAGATACAGCGTTCTGAGGTTGGAAAGCGTCTTAAGCGGGTTGAGGTTCGATATCTCGTTGTTCGAAAGGTCGAGCGTCACGAGCGTATTCAGCGAGCTGAGCGCCGCGACGGAGGTTATCCTGTTGTTCGAAAGCGTCAGTCCGTCCAGCCGCTCGAACCGCGAAAGCACCTCGATGTCGCTGTCGGTCAGCTCCTGTCCGGAGAGCGAGAGCGCCGTCAGGTCCAGCGCATAGTCGTTTCCCGCGATTGTAACGCTGTCCTCGGCCTCCGCCTCGCCGCGCTTGGCCGCCTTGAGCTCCTCAATGCGCGCGGAGAGCTTTTCGCCGCCCAGCAGAGAATAGCCTATATAGAGCGTTTCGAGCGCGGAATCGATATCGTCCATACCGTAGGCATAGACGTTGGACAGAAGCAGATAGGCCTCCTCCGTTCTGTCATATTCCAGTGCTCGCAGCAGCAGCTCCTTCGCGTTTTCCCAGTCGCCCGTGTCGCAGGCGGCGGAAGCCTGCTCAAAGTATTTGTCGTATTTATTGCCCCGCGAGCAGGAACGTATCCCCACAGCGCAGAGGATCAGAACGACGAGCGCAAGCGCCGCCGCGCCGGTCATTATCAGTATTCTTTTCTTTGCGTCGCCGCCGTTGCCGTGCATTTATATATTTCTCCTTTTTTCAATATCCGTACATCGCCCCCGCGGAGCTTACTCCCGCGGGCACAGCCGAAAAAGCTCCTTCGGGCCTTTTCGACAGGCTTCATTATATTTCACGCGCCGGGAAAAGTCAACGCGGAAGCCCCGGCCCCGGGCGGGTAAGAAAAACGGCAGCCTTTCGGCTGCCGTTAAAACAGTATAGCGTTATTTCGCGTATTCTATCGCCTTTGTCTCGCGCAGTACGTGTACCTTTATCTGGCCCGGATAGGTCAGCTCGCTCTCGATCTTCTTTGCGATGTCGCGGGCGAGCAGCACCATCTGGTCCTCGGACACCTCTTCGGGCTTGACCATGACGCGGATCTCGCGGCCCGCCTGTATCGCATAGCAGCCGGCGATGCCGGGGAAGCTCCTAGTGACTTCCTCGAGCTTTTCAAGACGCTTGACGTAGTTTTCGAGGTTTTCGCGGCGTGCGCCGGGACGGGCGGCAGAGATGGCGTCCGCCGCCTGAACGATGCAGGCGATGATCGTCTGGGGCTCAACGTCGCCGTGGTGGGCGGCGATGGCATGGATGACCTCGTCGCTCTCCTTATACTTGCGGGCGATATCGACGCCGATGCTGACGTGGCTGCCCTCGACCTCGTGGTCGATGGACTTGCCGATGTCGTGCAGCAGGCCGGCGCGCTTGGCGGTGGTTATATCAACGCCGAGCTCGGCGGCAAGCAGGCCGGATATCTGGGCGACCTCTATCGAGTGGCTCAGAACGTTCTGGCCGTAGCTGGTTCTGTATTTCTGGCGGCCCAGCAGCTTGATAAGCTCCGGATGCAGGCCGTGGATATTCGTTTCAAAAGCGGCGCGCTCGCCCTCGGCCTTGATGGTGGCGTTGACCTCCTTCTGGGCCTTTGCGACCATCTCCTCGATGCGGGCGGGGTGGATGCGTCCGTCGGCGATGAGCTTTTCCAGCGCAAGTCTCGCGACCTCGCGTCTGACGGGATCGAAGCTCGAAACGGTTATCGCCTCCGGCGTGTCGTCTATGATGAGGTCACAGCCCGTCAGGGTCTCGATCGAGCGGATGTTGCGTCCCTCGCGTCCGATTATGCGGCCCTTCATCTCGTCATTGGGGAGCGGAACGACGGAGACTGTTATCTCGCTAGCATGATCGGCGGCGCAGCGCTGTATCGCGATGGAAATGATCTCCCTCGCGTGCTGTTCGGCCTCTTCCTTGTACTGGGTCTCGATTTCCTTGACCTTGACGGCCATTTCGTGGGTAACTTCGCTCTCGAGATTGGAGATGAGGTAGTTTTTGGCCTCCTCAACGCTGTATCCCGAGATCTTTTCCAGCATTTCAAGCTGGCTTTTCTTGATGACCTTGATCTCTTCCTGATGCGCCTCGGCCTCGGCTATCTTGCGGTTGAGGGTCTCGGTCTTTTTCTCCAGCGTGTCCGTTTTTCTGTCGAGGTTTTCTTCCTTCTGCTGAAGTCTGCGTTCCTGCTTTGTGAGTTCGGTACGGCGTTCCTTGACCTCTCGCTCGTACTCGGTCCTGTTTTTGTGTATTTCTTCCTTTGCCTCAAGGAGAGCTTCGCGTTTTTTGCTCTCCGCGCTTTTGATGGATTCGTTTATGATTCTTTTGGCTTCTTCCTCCGCGTCATAGATCTTGCCCTCGGAGTTCTTGACCTTTGCCCGGTGCCCAAGCACTATACCGGCCGCGCCGAAAGCAAGCGCGATCAGGATGCAAAGCCAAAGCGGTATATTAGGCATAGTAAGTAAACACACCTCCATTCCTTTTGAATTTTAAAGGTGGGTTTTTATCCCGGTTGTTATTCAATTGATATAATAACGTCTCTGGCCGTTTTGAAAGGCGGGCAAAGCCGCGCCCCAGTCGTGTCATTATTACATAATCTTCCGGCCCCTCTCCCCAGATGAGCCGAAAATAACTATCCGAACTATTTTAGCCCGTATTATATGTTATGTCAAGTTCTTTTGCGCCATATAACCGCGCCGCTTGACATATAATATATAATATAATCACCGATCATGAAAGGATGTCTGCAATGAGTTTTACCGCAGTATCACCGGATAATCTGACGGAAAATGTCTTTGACCTCATCGGCCGGCGCTGGATGCTGATAACCGCGGGGGACAAAAATTCGTGCAACACGATGACCGCGAGCTGGGGCGGACTCGGCGCGCTCTGGGGCAAAAACGCCGCCTTCTGCTTCATCCGTCCGCAGCGCTTCACCTTCGGCCTGATGGAAAAAAGCGAGTATTACACGCTTTCCTTCTTCCCCGGCGGCGAATACCGCAGGGAGCTGGACCTCTGCGGCTCCAAAAGCGGGCGCGACACCGACAAGATCGCCGAATGCGGCTTCACCGTCCTTTACGACGACAGCGGCGCGCCGTATTTTGCGGAGGCGGAGCTGGTGCTCGTCTGCCGCAAAATGTACGCCGGCGATATGGACCCCGCGTGCTTTACAGACCCTTCGATCTCCGGACACTATAAAAACAACGATTATCACCGCATGTACATCGGACAGATCGTGCGTGCGCTCAAGAAGGACTGATACGCCATAACTGACAACACTGTGATAAAAAAAGAACGCGCCGTGCTCGCGGGGCTCTCCGCCGCGAGCATGGACGAACGCGAGCGTTCCACGGACGCAAGCCTTGACGAGCTTGCCGCGCTGGTGGACACCGCCGGGGGCGAAGCGGTCGCCGTCGTGCTCCAGAACAGGGCGACGCCCGACCCCCGCTCCTTCGTCGGCGACGGCAAGGTGCACGAGATAAAGGAACTGATAGCGGCAAACGACTGCTCTCTGGCGGTTTTCGACAACGAGCTCTCGCCGTCCCAGATGCGCGCGCTCTCGGAGGATCTGGGCGTCAAGGTGCTCGACCGCTCGGGCCTCATCCTGGATATCTTCGCGCAGCGCGCGCGGACGCGCGAGGGCCAGCTCCAGGTCGAGCTGGCGCAGTATGAATACCTGCTGCCGCGCCTGACGGGCATGTGGACCCACCTCGTGCGCCAGACCGCCTCCGGCGGCTCCAGCCCGATCGGAACGCGCGGCCCCGGCGAGACCCAGCTCGAGACCGACCGCCGCCATATCCGCCGCAAAATACAGAAGCTGCGCGAGGAGCTTGCCGCCGTGCGCAAAGTCAGAAGCACCCAGCGCCGCCGGCGCGAGAAAAATGCCGTGCCCGTCATCGCCCTTGTCGGATATACGAACGCCGGAAAGTCAACGCTGCTCAACCGGCTGACCGGTTCGGACATCCCGGCGAACGACCGGCTTTTCGACACGCTGGACACGACCACGCGCCGCCTTAAGATCGACGACGCGCAGGAGGCGCTGCTGTCGGACACCGTCGGCTTCATACGCAAGCTGCCGACCCAGCTGGTCGAGGCCTTCAAGGCGACGCTGGAGGAGCTGAGCTATGCCGACGTGCTGCTGCATGTGATCGACCTTTCCAGCCCCGACTGGGAGGAACAGGCCGAGGTCGTCGATTCGCTCATCATCCAGCTCGGCGCGGAAAAAACGCCCTGCATCAGAGTATACAACAAATGCGACGCCTATTCCGGCGAGCTGCCGCACGACAGAAACGGCGTCTGCGTCTCCGCGCGCACCGGCGAGGGCACCGAGGAGCTCATCGCCGCCGTGCGCGGCAAGCTCGCCGAGGGCAAGCGCACGCTCAAGCTCAAGGTCCCCTATGACCGCTCGGGCGTTCTCGACCTTCTTCACCGCGAAGCGGCCGTGCTTTTAACGGAATACGCCGCCGACGGCGTTGTGATACAGGCCCTGGTGAAGCCCGAACTCATGGGCAGGGTCCGCGAGTGGATACAGACAGACTGAGCATCGGGAGGTTCCGGCCATGGACAGCTACCTTACCCCCGCCGGCTTCGGCGAGGTCGAATATATCGAGAAAAAGTCCCGTTTTATCGGCCGGGTCTGGCCCGTCGCCGACGAGGCGGAGGCTCTGGCCCGGCTTCGGGAAACGCGGGAAAAGCACCGCGACGCAACGCATAACGTATATGCATATATCCTGCGCTCCGGCGGCGTGATGGGAACGCCGTCCACACAGACGGTATCCCGCGTCAGGTCGGCGCTCTGTC
>CAKSXP010000026.1 GCA_934515035.1 uncultured Oscillospiraceae bacterium | reverse complement strand
GCGCGTCCTCGCTTGCTCCCCGGCGCTTCTCGCCGCCCGCGCTGTTGTGTGCGGGGGGTGGTGGCGCGGGCGGCTCGGGTGCGGCTCCACGCATTTGCGTAAGACGCATTATAACAAGCGTTTTTATGCTTGTAAAGTTACACCTTGGCTGTGTATAATATGTTCAGTCGATCGGCAGAGAACAGGAGGCTGATGGTGAGATGCCCAGTCAGTGGAAAATGTCGGCTGAAAAGCTGCACAAGACTTATATTGCCAATACGGAAGCGTTTTATAAGGCGGCCGGTTCCTCGCTCGCGGGGGAGCTGGACGATTTTATGCGTTCCTGCGCGCTCCGGCTCTGGAGCCGTTCCGGAGCCATTACGCAGAACCACGTCGATGCGATGAACCAGCTTTATTCGAAAAATATGCCCGCTCCGCGCTGGCTGCTGTGGGAGCTTACGGGTGCGGTATGCGGCAGCGGCGAGCTTCTTCCGCCGCTGTTTTTCTGGAGCCTTGCCGAAAAGGACGTAAAGCGCGGGACCGACTATTCCCGCATCTTCATACGCATGGTGACGAACATACTGCTGACCCTCGCGGCGGTAGATGACGATGTCACGATGTCTGAGGCGGAGTTCATAACCGAATGCGGCGACCGCCTGACTGCCGTGTGCGACAGCACAGGCGTTAAAAAGTCAAAGCCGGCTCTGCGGGCGGCGGATTATGTTACGAGTGCCGAGCCGGGCTTCACGGAAAAGCATCCGCCCGCCGCCGCGGGGGCGCAGTCCGGAGCCGGTACGGAGCCGGAGAAGGCGGCGGCCGAAGCGCAGCGGGACGAAAAACCGGGACTGGACGAGCTTATGGCTTCCCTCGACGCGCTGACGGGACTGGAAGAGGTCAAAAAGGATGTCAAAAGCCTGATAAATCTCATAAAGGTGCGGCGTCTGCGGCTCGAAAACGGACTGCCCGCGCCGGATATGTCGCTGCATCTGGTGTTCATGGGAAATCCGGGTACCGGAAAAACGACTGTCGCCCGCCTGCTGGCAGGGATATACGCCGCCATCGGGGTCCTGTCAAAGGGACAGCTGATCGAGGTGGACCGCTCCGGCCTCTGCGCGGGCTATGTCGGCCAGACGGCGCTCAAGACGCAGGAGGTCATACAGACAGCGCTCGGCGGAGTGCTGTTCATCGACGAGGCGTATTCCCTTGCTTTCGGCGGAGAGAACGATTTCGGCCGGGAGGCAATAGAGACCATTCTCAAGGGCATGGAGGACAACCGCGACGACCTTGTTGTCATCGTTGCGGGATATTCCGACCGCATGGAGGAGTTCATAAACTCCAACCCCGGACTTGAGTCACGTTTCAACAAGTATTTCTATTTTCCCGACTATGACGGCGGCGAGCTTTTTGAGATATTCAGCGGACTGTGCTCCAAAAACGGCTATAAGCTGACGGAGGAGTCCGAAAAATGCGCGAAAGAGCTTTTTGAGTCCATGTATGAGAACAGGGGCGACAACTTCGGCAATGGCCGCGATGTCCGCAACATGTTTGAGAACATGATCGCGCGTCAGGCCGACCGCGTCGCTCTGCTCGAAAGTCCGACGAAGGACGACCTCATGACGATAGAAAAGAGCGACATGATCGGGCAGCAGGACTGAGAGCGCCTTGCGGCATAAAAAATACGGATCGATGAAAAGCATCGATCCGTATTTATTTGCTGTTGTTATTCTCCGCAGAGCTCCGCGATAACGGCGGCGTATATTTTTGCCGTCATCAGCATATCGGCAACGCGGAAGCGCTCGTTCTGGCCGTGCATTGCGGCCTCGAACCCGGGCATGGTCGCGCCGAAGGCAACTCCGCCCTCGATGTGGTGGACATACGTTCCGCCGCCCATGGAAAGGCACTCGCCCTTCAGCCCGGTGTAGCTTTCGTAGCACTCGAGCAGAGCGTTTATGAACGGCGTGCCCGCCGGAGTGTGGTGGGGCGCTTCCATTTCGCCCTCGGCGGTGAAGCCGTGCGCGGCGAAGCTGCGCTCGGCCGCGTTCTTGCAGTTTTCCTCGTTCGCGCAGATGGGAACGCGGCCGTCAAACTGTCCGCGCAGCTCGGTCTCCGTCATGGTCAGAAGGCTGAAAGCGCAGGTCAGCTCGCCGCTTATCTCGTCGCTCATGGCGATGCCGAGCGCACGGCCGCGGTCATCACCGTGGGGGAACAGCTCGTGCAGCGCGCGCAGAGCTTGGGTGCTTCCGCAGTCCGCCAGCGGCAGGGCGAGCAGTATCTCGACAAGCGCGGTGATGCCGTTTATGCCGTCCTCCGGCAGGGAGGCATGGGCGTTGCGGCCCTTGACGGACAGGCGGACGTTTTCACCCTCGGTCCCGACGGTAAAGGTCACGCCCAGACCGGGCGCGAGCCTGGCCGCAGCCTCCGTCACGGCCTCGGCGCCGATGCCGCGGATGAGCGCGGAAGCGTCCGCCGGCAGAACGTTGATGCGGTAGCCGCCCTCGATGGACACAACGGCGGGGCTGGCGTCCGATTTTTCGAATTTACGGGTGAAAACAGGCTTATAAAAGCCCTTTTCGGTGTTATAGACGGGGAAGTTTGCGTCGGGAGAGACGGTGTTCGGCGCGGGCGCGTTCTCGGCATAGTAGCAGGGGAGGTCTTCCATTCCGGATTCCTCGTCGGTGCCCATGATGAGCCTTACGCCGTGAGCCAGCGGTATGCCCAGCTCGCGCACGCAGATCATTGCATAGAGCGCCGCAACGACGGGGCCCTTGTCGTCTATGGCGCCGCGGCCGTAGGCGCAGCCGTCGTCCTTGACGGTGAGGGTATAGGGGTCGGTGTCCCACTCACTGAGAGCGCCTTCGCCGACGACGTCGAGATGGCCGAGAATGTCGAGTATCGCGGGCTTGCTGCCAAGGTCGGCGGTGCCGACGCGGTCATGATAGTTCCTGACGGGGAAGCCGCGCTCCGAGCAGAGGGCGAGAGCCTCCTTCAGAGCCGCCGCAACGCCCTTTCCGAAGGGGGCGTTTTCTTCCGGTTCGTCTTTAACGCTTCTGACGGCGACAAGACGCGCTATATCTGCCAGAAGCTCCTGCTCGTGGGCGTCTACCCACGCTCCTATCCTGTTTTTGAGTTCTTCGTTTACCATTTGTTTTCCACCTTTTCCGCGAAGCCCATGAAGTCGCTTACCTTGATGGCTTCGCCGTTATCCAGCACTGCCGTGCCGGTAAATTTTCCGAATACCTGATGCTGGTCGGATTTGATTATGCCGATGTCCGTGCATGAGGCCCTGTCGAGAACGGGCGTAAAGTCCATATTGAAGCGCCCGTCCGAGGACGTGAAGGTCCACGGGGACATGAAATCGTCCCGGCCGTTCTTTTTCGGGATATTGAAGCGCACATGCTCGAGCTTGTGCGCCTTTCCGCCGTAAAAGAGCATGTTCTCCGTTGCGGCGGAGGTGTCTCCGAAGCCGTAGCCGATGTTCCAGCCGAAGGGCACGCCGTTTGCCAGACCCGAGGCGCTGCCCCAGTACCATGTGTTGCGGTAGGTCCATACTCCGCGGCCCCAGTCGAGCACGGCGAAGCTGTCCGACGGATCAAAGACATAGGTCTTTCCGGCGTAGGTCACCTCTCCCTTTGCCCTCATGCAGTTGATCTTCTGGTTGTAATAGAAATGCCCCGGCTTTTCGAACGGCGTGGCGATGACGATCGATTCCTCCGGCTCGTCCGCAAGCTCAATGTTTGCGTATATCGCGCCGGAGCCGAAATTGTTCATGTGCGCTATAAGGCGGCGCGTGCCGCCTCCGTCGTTTTTGAACAGGATCCCGTGACTGCGCCCGTGCGACTGCGTGTCGCCGGAGAGAGAGGCGGACGGAAGCCCGGTCTTTCCCATGGGCAGGAAGCTCATGGGGCTTTTGGTGATCTCCCATCCCTCCGTGAAGTCCAGAAACGATATGGAGTCCAGCCCCATATATGAGTTGTCCGCCACCGTGAGCGCCAGCGCGAAGCGGTCGTTCATCACAAGGTAGTAGTCCCACTCCTTGATGCGCGTTTTTCCCGCCTTTATGTCCCGGCGGCGGTAGTTCCAGAGCGGCTTTCTGGCATAGCCGGGTTCGGTCAGCTCTCCGTTCCGGTCGAGAAGGGGGATGGATGATGTTATCTCGTGCTGCATGACCTGTCAGCTCCTTTCGGAGAATTTCAGTTTTTTGCCTGTTCCGGATTTGCCTTCTTTTTCTGAAGGCGGATGTCGTCCCCGACAAAGGGCACGACCGCATATTCGCCAAGCAGGCGGGACGACAGCTGCGCGCCGTAGCGCGCCCGCAGCTCGTCCTTGTTCAGATTCGTGCTGATGATGGTCTTTTTTCCGCTTATGAGGCGGGAATTTACTATCGTATAGAGCACGCTGTCCGAAAACGCCGTCTGCATTTCCGTTCCGAGGTCGTCGAGGATCAGAAGGTCGCTTTCAAGAATGCGGCCGCGCTGAGTATATTCCTCGCTGTCCGGATCGGCCCTGCCGAATTTGACTGCCTCGAACGGCTCAATGGCGCCCGTCACGGTCTCGTATACGACGGAGGCGCCCTGCCGGGCGACTTCGCGCGCGATGCAGGCGGAGGTGAAGGTCTTTCCGAGCCCCGTGCCGCCGGTGAAGAGAAAGTTCGGACTTTTTTTGCCGAAGCCGTGCGCATAGTTTTTGAAGCTTTCAAGGCAGCGGGCCATCCACTTTCTGGCGGTAGTGCTAACCTCGGGATATATCTTCTTGTCGTCGTATTTTGTGAGGTCGAAGGTATCGAAGCTCTCGCTGCCGAGCCTTATAAGGCTGCTGAGCTCCTTTGCCTGTTCCTGATCGTACAGCGCCCTGAGGCAGGAGCAGATCTCGCCGTTTACAAAGCCGGTGTCGGAGCATTTCCGGCAGGAATATATCTCGTCGAGGTAATCCTCGGAATATCCCGCGCTTTTGAGAAGGGCGCGGCGCTTTTCCTGAAGGCGGAGGTTTTCCCCGGCTATCGTTTTGATCTCCTCCGCCGGGTCGAGACCGCGGCGCAGCGCGAGCCCTATGACGTCCGACATCATGCGGCGCATCGCGGAGTCTATCTGCGCAATCTCAGGCAGACGGGCATAGACGGCCGCCTGACGGCGCGCCGACTCGCTCTCGTTCTCCGCCTTCGCCGCGGCAAGCCGCGCCCGCGCGCGGGCGAGCAGAGTTCCGTCCATTGCCATGTCGTTTCCTCCTTAGTGTGTTTCCAGTTCGCTGAAGATGCGGTTGAGATATTCAACATCCTCGTGCATGTCCTGCGTCCGCGCGGCCTTGTCGGGCTTGCTCCGCGCGGGCTTTGCGTTGTCGCCGGACTCGATCTCCTCCGGCGTGTGCAGCCCTTTTTCGTGCCAGCTGCGGACGATGGAGTCCATATACGGCCAGCTGAGCTTGCCCGTGCGCATCATAGTGCGGTCGTATGCTATGGCGAGAGCATCGACGGAAAAGCCCATGTCGAACCAGCTTTCGGCATAGCCGCGCTCCGTCTGCGTAAACTCGCGGTCGTGTATGCCGAGACTGCGCCGTAGCACGGCGAGTTTTTCCGTCCGGGCCTTGAGCTCGTCGAGATATTCTTCCGCGCGGTCGAGAGTGATGATCTCTCGGTTGGACCAGACGTAGGCCTCCTTTTCGATGGTGCGCATGGAGGGCATCCGTCCGGGTCCCTGCTTTTCGCGGGTGCGCGTGACGCAGTGGTTGATAAGAAGAAGTATGACCTCCGGCGGCAGGCCGAGATAGTCGTATATTCCGAAAAGTATGCGCAGATCGTTGCCCGAGAGCATACGCCCGAGCGCGTGCTGGGCCTCCTCGACAACGGCCTGGAAGCCGCCGTCCTGCTGCGCTTTTCCGGCGATGTCGCCGGCGGTATACTGCGGCAGTTCCTCCGCGGGCAGCGCCGCGGCCGGGCGGGAAGTCCGGGTCTGGGCCGGGGTCTCGTCATCCGGGCGGAGCAGGCCGAGTCTTTCAAGGCTTGCACACCAGCGCTCGATGTCCTTTTCACTTTTGCCGAGGGCGGCCGCGGCCGTCGCCGTGTCGGGTGCGCCGCGCCGCAGAAGATAGAGGTACAGCAGCGCCGCGCCGCCGTCGCCGGAGGCTATGAGCCTGTCCGCGGCCGCGGCGGGAACGTATGTGCCCTCACATTTCGGGACGGCAAATTTTCTGCCCTTTATCTGCAAAGTATATCCCCACTTTACCTGAGCGGCGCGGGCTGTGCCGGCCCGGGACCGCATTGTTATATATTAAGAATTATATCATCAAAATTGACTTGTAGCAAGACGGTTGTTTATGATATAATATAATCTGATATGTTGTCGGCAGGGGGACAAAACAAATATATGCCCTGCCGCATTTGAAAGGGATGGAAGCTATGGCCAAAAAGACAGTCTCCACGATCGATGTCGAGATCGCGGGGCGCGAATATCACCTCTCAACGGACGAAAACAGCGATTACGTCCATCAGCTCGCGGATTATGTATCGGCCAGAATTTTCCAGATAAAGCGCGAGTCCGGCGCGTCTCCGCTCGACTGCGCCACGCTGGCCGCGTTTATGCTGGCGGACGAGCTGAACAAGCTCAACACAAAATACGAAAAGCTTGCCAATAAAAGCTGATTTCTCCGGAGTTTTTTCTGATGTTGGAACTTATTTCCCCTGCCGGATCCGCAGAAGCGGTCGTCGCCGCCGTACAGAGCGGCGCGGATGCCGTCTTTTTCGGATATGGCAAATTTTCCGGCCACCGCGGCGACGGCGGCTTCAGCAGCGAAGAGTTTGAAAACGCCGTGCGCTACTGCCGTGTGCGCGGCTGCAGGGTATATGCGGCGATGAATGTGCTCGTGTCCGACGCGGAGCTGCCCCAGGCGGCCGCAGCCGCGGAAGAGTATGCGCGGCTCGGCGTGAACGCCATCGTGCTGCGCGACGTCGGACTTATCCGCGTCCTGCGCGCCGTTCTGCCGGACATGCCGCTTTTCGGCGATGTTTCGATGGGCATACACGATCTTTCCGGCGCGCGCGCCGCGCATGAGCTCGGGCTCGAGCGCATCATGCTTCCGCGCGAGCTTTCGCTTGACCGTATAAAACAGATATGCGCCGGGGCGGACGTACAGGCGTCCGTGTTCGTGCAGAGCGGGCTGTGCGTCTGCGAGCCGGGGCTGTGCTATCTCAGCGCGATGGGAAGCGGACGGAGCGCTAACCGCGGATTGTGCGACAGGAGCTGCCGCCGGGACTTCTCTCTCGGCGGACGCAAGGACGACCATCCGCTGAGCATGAAGGACTGGAGCCTGATGGACAGGCTTTCGGAGCTCGAGACGGCCGGAGTGTCCGGCGCGGTCATCGAGGGCCGCGACAGGCGCGCGGAATACACCGCGATGGCGGTCAAAATGTTCCGCTCCGCGATACACGACGGGAAAAAACCGTCGGATCAGGATGTCGAACTGTTCACCTCCGCCTTTTCGTCACAGGGCTTCACCGACGGATATTACACGGGCAGGAAAGAGGATATGTTCGGCTATCATGTGCCCTCGACCAGTCGAGACGTATCACGCGGGCTGGCGGAGGTGCGCAATGGATATTCCTCGGGAGAGCTGCGCCGGGTCCCGGTCGAGTTCTTCGCGCTTATCGAGGAGGAAAAGCCGTCCAAGTTTGTCGCGTGCGACGCCGACGGGAACAAGGCCGCGGTGCTCGGCCCCGTGCCCGCACGGAGCGAGGAGCGCCCGCTGACGGCGGAGGCCGTTGAGGCGGCAATGTACAAAACGGGCGGCACCCCGTATATCTGCTCGTCCGTAGCGGCGCGCATAGCGCCCTTTGTCAGCCTGACGGAGGATGAGCTTGGCGGTGTTAAGCAGCGGCTGCTGTCCGAGCTGTCGGACGAGCGGCGCAGAGTGCCGGAACCAAGGACCGGGAACTTCCCGCCCGTGCCCGGGGCGCGCCGCAGTACGGGGCGCTCAAAGCTGATCTTTCACCTGCTTTCCGCCGGTCAGCTCAGTCCCGAACTGGCGACGATGAAGCCGGACTATATTTATATGCCGCTGGAGGAAATGGCGGCAAATTTCGACAAGCTGGAGCTTTTTATCCAGTATGGCGTCACCCCCTGCGCCGTGCTTCCGCCCGTCATCGGCGGGAATGAGGAGGACGCGGTGACGGACCTGCTGCAAAAGCTGCGCGGGCTCGGAGTTTCACAGGTACTCGTAAGCTCTCTGGGCCACGTTCCGCTGGCAAGGCGTGCGGGGATGCAGGTCCGCGGGGACTACGGCCTGAACGTGTTCAACTCCTTCACGGCGGATATGCTCAGGCGCGCGGGAATGCTTTCCTTCACGGCGTCGTTCGAGCTGCATACGGGCCAGCTCCGCACAATGACGGCGCCGCTGGACATGGAGCTCATCGTTTACGGGCGGCTGCCCGTCATGACGACGGAACACTGCCTCATCAAAAACAGCGCGGGCAAATGCGCCTGCCAGAGCGCGGGACACCTGTCCGACGGGCGCGGAAACGTCTATCCCGTCGTGCGGGAGTTCGGCTGCCGCAACACGGTGTTCAGCGCGCACAAGCTCTTTCTGGCCGACCGCCGCGCGGACTATGAAAAGCTGGGGCTCTGGGGCACCCGCCTTATGTTCACAACGGAATCCTCGCGCGAGTGCGTCGAGGTCGCGCGGAGCTATCTCGGAGTTTCGGACTACAAGCCGAACGGCCTGACGCGCGGGCGCATGTATAAGGGCGTTGAATAATTATTTAAGGAAGTTATTATGGATATAATTTTAGCATCCGCATCCCCGAGAAGGCGCGAACTTCTTGAGATGCTGGGCGTCAGAAACCTGAAGATAATCCCCGCAAAGGGGGAGGAGCGCGCTCCGGAAGGGGCTGCCGCGGACGAAACGGTGATGGCGCTGTCAAGGGCGAAAGCGCTCGAGGTCGCCGCCGGGGCTCCGGCGGAGGCTGTCGTGATCGGCGCGGACACCGTTGTTGAGCTGGACGGGGAGATACTCGGAAAGCCGAAGGACGAGGCCGGCGCGTTTTCGATGCTCAGCCGCCTTTCGGGACGGAGCCATAATGTTTACACGGGCGTCACCGTCGTCTGCGGCGGCGAGGTGTTTTCTGATGCGGAGAGGACCGTTGTCCGCTTCCGCCCGATGACGGACAGGGAGATCCGCGCGTATATCGGGACCGGCGAACCGATGGACAAGGCCGGCGCTTACGGCGCGCAGGGCATTGGAAGCCTGTTTGTCGAGAGCATCAGCGGCGATTTCTTCAACGTAATGGGCCTGCCCTTGTGCAGGCTCGGAAAAATGCTTGGAAGACTGGGCGTGGAACTGCTGTGATAGATTTTCTCAGGAAAAAGGGCGTCAGGCTCGCAATAGCGGTCGTGCTGGTGGCGCTGATCGTCATCGCCGGCTCGCACCTCGGCGGAGGTAAGGCCGGATTCTTCGGCAACATCGCCGAGGGCATCGGGACCCCCGTGCGCAAGGCCGCAACGTCGATGGCCGAATGGCTGGAGAGCATATACGGCTATATCTATAAATATGACCAGCTCGTGGAGGATAACGCCTCCCTCCGCGCACAGCTTGCCGAGGCGCAGGAACAGGCGCGCCTGGGGCAGGAGGCGATCGAAGAGAACGAAAATCTGCGCGAGCTGCTGAACTTCGCAAAGAAAAATTCGGACTTCGAGTTTGAATCCGTCAAGATCGTGTCGTGGTCCGCGTCCAACTGGGCCTCCGTGTTCACGATCAGCAAGGGTTCGGACGCGGGGCTCGAGGTGGGCGACTGCGTCGTTACGGAATACGGCGCGCTGGTCGGACAGATAATCGAGCTTGGCACGAACTGGGCGAACGTCAGGACCGTCATCGATATCGACATGAGCGTCGGAGTGCTGGTCGGAGAGGCCGGAAACGCCGCGATGGTCATCGGCGATTATGCGCTGATGCAGGAGGGGAAGGTCAAGCTGACCTATCTGACGGAGGGCACGCTGCCTCTGGACGGAGACGTCGTCCTCACCTCCGGCAAGGGCGGGATATTCCCGCAGGGACTGGTCGTCGGCACGATCTACAGCGTCAATACCGAGGCCGGCGGACAGACGCCTTACGCGGTGATCGAGCCTTCCTGCGACCTTAACTCTCTTTCGCAGGTGTTCGTGATCAAATCCTTCAGCATTACCGAATGAACGCGGTGAAACACCATGATCTATGACCTTATAAATTTTGACAAGCTCAGGCGCGCGGTGATCTATGCGCTGTTTATACTCGTTGTAATGTTTTTCCAGACAACGCTGTTTTCCCGGATAGCGCCTCTGGGAGTGCGCGCGATGTTTCTGCCGGTAGCCGTCGTTTCCGTCGGCATGTTCGAGGGCGGCGTCTGGGGCGGCGTGTTCGGGCTCTTCCTCGGGATACTGGGGGACATCGCCTATACGGAGAATGTCGTTCTGTTCACGGTCCTGTTTCCGGCGCTCGGCTTTTTGTCCGGCCTTGTCGCGGAGTACTATGTGAACAGGCGGTTCTTTTCGTTTTTCTTCGTCTGCGTGACAGCGCTTCTCATAACCGCCTTCTGCCAGATGTTCCGCCTTCTTGTGTTTGCGGGGGCCGGACTGCCCGCACTTATGAGGACGGCGGTTTTGCAGACGCTGTGGTCTCTTCCGTTTACTGTGCCGCTGTATTTTCCGTGCAGGGCGCTCTCGCGCCGCAAGCTGGGATAGGCGGCCGGCCTACGGCGATTTCTGAAAGGACTCCTTTATGGACAGAATAGTAAAAAGGGGAAGGATAGTTTTCCTCATTCTCCTGCTCATAGCGCTTACGGTGACCTACGTCGCGGCACTGTACAAGCTTCAGGTCGTGGAGGGTGCAAAGTACTATGAACAGTCGCAGAACAGCATAGTAACGACACAGACGGTAACGGCGGCGAGAGGCGATATTCTCGACCGCTACGGCCGCGTGCTCGTGTCCAACCGTACCTGCAACAACCTGACGATAAACACATCGGAGCTGTTTGAGCAGGATGATCCCAACGCCATAATCCTTGAGCTCTGCGAAACTGTGACCGCCTGCGGCGACAGCTATAACGACGAGCTGCCGATAACCATGGAGGCGCCGTTTGAATACGACAGCAATATGTCGGCTATCGACAGCGCGCGCCTGAAAGAATATCTCGCGGACAAAAAGCTCGATACGGACATTTCCGCGGTCGACCTTATGGCGTATTTCCGCGAGAGATACGAGATCGACCCGAACTATGATTCGCGCCAGATGCGGATAATCGCGGGCATCCGGTATGCGCTCAACATGCATTATGTTGTAAAGACCTCGGACTATGTCTTTGCCGAGGATGTCTCCATCGACCTGATAACGCGGCTGATGGAGGGGAACCTGCCCGGCTTCAGCGTTGAGGTCAGCTATACGCGAGACTACAACACGACCTATGCCGCGCATATTCTCGGCTATGTCGGCTATATGGACAGCTCGCAGTATGAAAAGTATTCGGAACTGGGATATTCGCTCAATGCGATGGTCGGACAGTCCGGCGCGGAATATGCCTTTGAGCAGTATCTGCACGGCACCGACGGCGAGGCAAAGATAACCTCGACCGCCTCCGGAACGGTCACGGGCACAGTCTATACAAAGGAGCCGCAGCCGGGAAACCACGTTTATCTGACGATAGACATAGGTCTTCAGGAAACGGCGGAGCAGGCCCTTGCAAGCTTCATAACCGAAAAGAACATCGAGCTTCAGAAGGAGATCGACGAGGAATCGCTTTACGGCGATCCCAAGACGGAGCTCATAACCGGCGGCGCGGTCGTTGCGATCGACGTCGAGACGGGAGAGCCGCTGGCTATCGCGAGCTATCCGACCTTTGACCTTGAGACGTTTCTCGATAATTACACCGAACTGGCGGAGGACCCCAACGCCCCGATGTATAACCGTGCGCTCGCCGGTCTGTACGAGCCGGGCTCGACCTTCAAGCCGCTGACGGCGCTGTGCGCGCTGGATATGGGCATCGTCGATATCAACACAACGTATAACTGCCAGGCGGTGTTCGACAAATACAAGGATCAGGGCTATGCGCCGCGCTGCTGGATCTACGGCTCCGGAGCTCACGGCGACATGAATGTCGTTCACGCAATAGAAAATTCCTGCAACGTGTATTTTTATAACGTTGCGGATGTTCTTGAATCCCACGGCAGCATCGGCGCGCTCGGAAAGTATGCCAAGCTTCTCGGTCTGGGCGAATACACAGGCATAGAGCTGTATGAGGAAAAGGGAGCGATGGCTTCCGCCGAATACAAGGCCAGCCTTTATGCGGAGGGCGACCCCTATGCCCAGTGGTTCACCGGGGACACGCTTGCGGCCTCGATAGGCCAGTCCATCAGCCAGTTCACCCCGATACAGATCGCAAACTATGCCGCGACGCTCGCAAACGGCGGCACGCGCCATGCCGCAAGCATGCTCAAGGGCGTGCGCAGCTACGACTATTCCGAAAAGATCTATGAGCGCGAACCTGAGATACTCAGCACGGTCGAAACGAAGCAGGAATACTGGGATGCGATACACGAGGGAATGTACCTTGTTGCGAACTCTCCGATAGGTACGGCATATTCCACCTTCGGAAACTATCCCTACTGCGACGTTGCTGCAAAGACCGGTACGTCCCAGCGCGGCGAGAACGTTGCAAACAACGGCGTTTTCATGTGCTATGCGCCGGCGGACGACCCCGAGATCGCGATATGCGTTGTCGTTGAAAAAGCGGGCAGCGGCTCTTCGACCGCGGTGATAGCAAAACAGATGCTCGACTACTACTTCAGCTTCAACGAGGGGACAGGCTCCGTTGACACCGAACAGACGCTGCTGCACTGAGGCAGGTTTCACAAAATGTGCCGAAGCTCCACGAATTATAAACATAATTCTTGTTGAATTACAGAAAAATACTGTGTATAATAATACAACGAATATCGTAGAACAAATTTCACAGGGAAAGGAACTGTCCAATGAATATTGCTTTAATGGCTCATGATGGAAAAAAGGAACTCATGGTACAGTTTTGCATTGCTTACTGCGGTATCCTCTCGGGACATAACATCATTGCAACAAATACGACCGGCAAGCTCGTTGCCGAGTCTACGGGTCTGCCCATAACGCGCTACCTTGCCGCGGCACAGGGCGGGGCACAGCAGATCGGCGCGAGGATCGCCTATAACGAGATCGACCTTGTTCTGTTTTTCTGCGACCCCTCCGGAAGAGAAAGCTTTGATTCCGTCAACGAGATAGCAAGACTGTGCGACCAGTACAACGTGCCCTTCGCCTCCAGCGTTGCAACGGCAGAAGTCCTGATACAGGGACTGCGCCGCGGAGACCTTGAC